>CAZNRJ010000388.1:0-1840 GCA_964574945.1 uncultured Ohtaekwangia sp.
AGATACCGGAATAAATTCCGGTATAACAGATACTCTTGGAGTATTTTTGAGATGATTTATAGCAAAATTCCAATAGTTATTTCAGCCAGACTTCTTTTACGAGGATAAGAATCCCCATGATGAGGGTTATCCAGCCAAAGGCTTTGCGCAGTTTTGTAGCATGAATTTTCCGGGAGAGCACATTGCCAATCAAAATCCCAATCACGGCAAGGGCAGTAATTGACAAAAGAAAGAGCCAATCAATTGGTTGAGTAAATACATCACCTAAAAAACCTATTAGCGAATTGATAGCAATAATAAAAAGTGATGTACCCACTGCAGTTTTAAAATTCAACCCTGTAAGGAAAACCAATGCGGGTATGATCAAAAAGCCGCCACCGGCACCCACAAGTCCCGTCAAAAAGCCAATCAGCGTACCTTCAACTATGACTAAAAACGTGCGAAATTTTGTGTGGTGATCGGTATTTTCTTTCCGGTTTTTTATCATCGAAAAAGAAGCAAGTACCATAAGAACGGCAAACAGGCCCAGTAACAAAATCCGGTTTGTAAAAACGAACGATTCAGTTTGAAAAAGTACTTCAGGAATGGCGGGAACAATCCACTTCCGGGTTGAAAAAATTGAAACGATGGAAGGGATGCCGAACAAAAATCCGGTCTTCAGGTTAACGAGGTGCTTGCGATGTTTTGGAATGGCGCCAACAAAACTTGTAATGCCTACTATAAAAAGAGAATAGGCAGACGCAAGCACAGGCTCAACCTGGAAAAGATAAACAAGAATAGGAATGGAAAGAATAGAACCCCCGCCTCCAAGCATGCCTAACACCAATCCAACTAACACTGAGGCAAAATAACCGAGAAGTTCCATTTACAAATAACGAATTACGAGGGACAATTTACGAATTGGAAAGACGCTATAAGAAGCAAACAACAATTGAAGGCGCAAATTCGTACTTCGTAAATTATAAATTGTACTTAAAGCTTGCTGTAATCAACTATAAAAGAATCAGGAAATTTCTTTTTTAACTCGGCCAAAAGATCTTCGGCTTTGGCTCGTGAAGAAACAGGGCCTAACATAAGACTATAGTATTTAACGCCATTGATAACTTTTACCTGAACTGTTACTTTCTTCTTATACGAGTTTTTAAGGTTATCGGATAAACGCATCAGGTTTACCAATTCCTGGTAGGTGCCTATTTGAACGGCAAATCCCTTAGGCAGTAAGCGCTCAATTTCAAAATTGTAAAACTCTTTTTCTTCTACCGTTACGTTATCGATGGGTGCAGACTGGCTTTTACTTTTACCGTCACCGGCATCAACCACTTCTATTTTTACTTCGGCAAGCCCCTGGTTTACGAACCCTAATTTTTCGGCAGCGGATTTCGACAGGTCAATGATGCGGTTGTCAACATAGGGACCGCGATCGTTAATAACCACTTCCACACTTTCATTATTCGTCAGGTTGGTCACTTTTACCTTTGTGCCAAACGGCAACGATTTATGTGCAGCTGTAAGTTTTGAATGTTTGTATTTTTCGCCACTGGCGGTAGGGCTTCCTTCAAATTTATCTGCATAAAAAGAGGCTTTGCCGGTTTGCGTTTGGCCAATCGCCAGGCTGCAAACGGAGATCAGTAAGGGTAACAATCCTGTCTTTTTCATAAAACAAAGGTAGCAGGCTTTGCTTTAAATCGGAATTTCCGCGTTGGTTAATCATTCAATTAGGTTAACTTTGCCCGGCAAATAATCAATTATTTGCCATGCAACTCGATCCCGAAAAATTCATCGCTGAAGGTCTCACTTACGATGATGTACTTTTAATTCCTGCCTATTCTGAAGTTCTGCC
>CAZNRJ010000388.1:1850-3868 GCA_964574945.1 uncultured Ohtaekwangia sp.
GCAAATAATGAATCTTATTTGCCATGGCCCACGATCCTTCCAAATTCCTGTTTGAAGCGCTCACTTACGATGATGTGCTCCTTGTTCCCGCATACAGTGATGTACTTCCGCGCGATGCCAGCACGGTTAGCTACCTGACTAAGAACATCAAGCTTAATATCCCTTTTGTTTCTGCGGCTATGGACACCGTAACAGAGGCGGAATTGGCCATTGGCATTGCCCTGGAGGGCGGCCTCGGCTTTATCCATAAAAACATGACCATCCTGCAGCAGGCCGAACAGGTGCGCAAGGTAAAGCGTTCGCAAAGCGGTATGATCCAGGACCCGGTAACCCTTCCCATTAATTCAACGGTGCGCGATGCCGAGAAAATTATGCGCGAACATAAAATTGGCGGCATCCCTGTAATTGATGGTAACAAAAAGCTGCTGGGGATTATCACCAACCGCGACTTGCGTTTTCAAAAAGATATGGATATGCCTATCGAGCGGATCATGACGAAAGAAAACCTGATTACTGCTCCGGAAGGAATTACATTGGCTAAGGCCGAAATTCTTTTGCAGCAGTATAAAATTGAGAAACTTCCGATTGTAAGTAAGAAGGGAAAGCTCACCGGTCTTGTAACCTATAAGGACATCCTTAAAAAGAAAAATAAACCTAACGCCTGCCACGATGAGTATGGAAGACTTCGCGTAGGTGCGGCCGTTGGCGTTACCCCTGATATTTTAGATCGGATTAATGCACTAAGAACATCGGGTGTTGACGTGATTAGTATTGATACAGCACATGGCCACTCAAGAGGTGTATTGGAATCTGCGAAAGCAGTGCGAAAAAAATATCCAAACATAGAATTGATTGTGGGCAACATTGCCACGGGTGATGCGGCAAGAGCATTGGCGAAAGCCGGGGCCGACACGGTGAAGGTGGGCGTGGGCCCGGGAAGTATTTGTACAACGCGTATTGTTGCGGGCATTGGATTGCCCCAACTCTCGGCTGTCTATGAATCTGCGAAAGCATTGAAAGGATCGGGTGTGAGGGTAATTGCTGATGGCGGTATTCGTTTTTCGGGCGATGTAACAAAAGCCCTCGCAGCAGGAGCTGATAGTGTAATGATCGGTTCCTTGCTGGCGGGCACCGAAGAAGCTCCCGGAGAAATGATTATCTACGAGGGAAGAAAATTCAAATCGTATCGTGGAATGGGTTCTTTGGAAGCCATGGACGATGGTTCGAAGGATCGTTATTTTCAGGATGCGGAAGATGATATTAAAAAATTGGTACCCGAAGGAATTTCAGGCAGGGTTCCTTTTAAAGGATCTGTGGCTGAAGTGTTATACCAATTGGTGGGTGGCTTGAAGGCTGGTATGGGCTACTGTGGAGCTAAGAACCTTGAAAAATTGAAATCAGCAAAGTTTGTAAAGATTACCGCTGCGGGGGTTCATGAAAGCCATCCGCATGATGTAACGATTACACGCGAGGCGCCTAATTATAGCAGGAAGTAGTTATCGCACGATTAACTTTTCAGTTATATAGCCCTGGTTGGTTGTCAGCCTGATCACATACAGGCCGGCACTTAATCCGGAAGTTGATAATTCCAGTGCTGTACTGTTGACGGATGAGCTTAATATACTCTTACCCTGGAGATCGCTCACTTCTACCTTACTTCCAGGGAGTAATTTAAAATTTGGTTGAATGAAAAAATTCTCGCCAGAAGTGATAGGGTTCGGATAGATAGCCACTTCTATTTTTTCAGGTTGATAATCAATCAGGATAACATCAAAATATTCTGTGTATCTATCTAAATCTACAGAGACAAGCCTGTAATAATTTTTTCCTATTGCAGGGGCATTGTCAGTATATTCATAATCTTTTCGCTGATCTGATTTTTCAGATCCCTTCACCTTATCAAGCATTTCAAATTTTTGCCCATCTGAAGAACGCTCAATGAGATAATGATCAAAATTCAACTCTGTTGCTGATGCCCATCTTAAGGTTACTCCATCTTCAATAGGGTAACCTTCAAA
>CAZNRJ010000389.1:0-3818 GCA_964574945.1 uncultured Ohtaekwangia sp.
TGGCGGTGTGTCGATGGACCCTTATCGGAAAGGCTTTGAAAAATTGTTAGGCCGGCCCATCTATTATATCGAAACATATTTGGCTTCTGAGGGCTTTATCGCTTACCAGGCTTTGCCTAAGCGCAAGTCTATGAAGCTGGTTCTTAACAATGGAATCTTCTATGAGTTTGTCCCTTTTGAAGAGAAGAACTTTACCCCGGCCGGAGAAATAAAATCAGATGCGGAGACTTTGCTGATCAGTGAAGTAGAGGAAGGAAAGGAGTATGCCATCCTGTTATCTACCTGTGCGGGTGCATGGCGCTATTTAATTGGTGATGTAATCAGGTTTACATCCATCGATGAATTAGAAATAGTAATTACCGGCCGCACCAAACATTTTTTAAGTCTTTGTGGCGAACACTTGTCTGTAGACAACATGAACAAGGCAATTGAATTAGTTGCTAATGAAATGAATATCACTATTCCTGAGTTTACGGTGGCGGGCATTCCGCATGATTCCTTGTTTGCCCATCACTGGTTTATTGGCACAGACGATAAAAATGTGGATGCAAATAAATTTAAGGAGCGGATTGATTTTCATTTGAAGGCGCTTAATGATGATTATGCAGTCGAGCGGAGTGCCGCCTTGAAGGAAGTATTAGTGAGTGTTTTGCCGCTTCATAAATTTTACGATTGGATGGGACATAAGGGTAAAGTGGGCGGGCAAAATAAATTTCCACGAGTGATGAAAAGCGCTCAGTTAGATGAATGGATTAAGTTTATAGCCTGAGCATGGAGATTATCTTCAATGGAGTTAAACTGGGCATTGTATTAGCTTTTCTTATCGGCCCTGTTTTTTTCACCATTATACAAACCAGTGTTGAGCGAGGCTTTTGGAATGGGGTGCTGGTTGCGTTGGGGGTCTCTATAAGCGATATACTCTATGTTGCCATTTGTTATTTTGGAGTAATCCAGTTTATTAACGAGCCCAACTTTCGCGAAAGCCTTGCCTATGCCGGAGGTGGCATACTTGTTCTCTTCGGGCTCTATCATTTAGTTATTAAAAGCAGAAGAAATATTCAGGTAGCAGTGGCTGCCACTGAAGGAAGAAAGATGTATCGCTATTTTGCAAAAGGCTTTATCATCAACGGGTTGAGTCCCATGGTGCTTATTTTTTGGATCGGGGCGATTAGCGTGGCATCGCTTGATTTTGGTTACTCGCGCGGCTACGAGTTTTTTATTTTTTTTAGTATTGTACTGATCACCGTATTGGGCACCGATATTCTTAAGGCTTATTTGGCTGATAAGCTGAGGAGGTTAGTGACAAGGAGACTCATGATGATCATGAATGTGATTGTAGGCATTTGCTTGATCATCTTCGGTGCGCGACTGATTTTCCTGGCCGGTACGTTCTAACAGTCGTGAAAGCAAATAAAAAAAGTCAGGCCTGTGACCTGACTTTAACGCTTTCAACACGGAAATTATTATTCAAGCGCCTTTACGCCCGGCAGCACTTTCCCTTCAAAATATTCCAGCAACGCGCCACCCCCTGTTGATACATAACTTACTTTTTCTTCGAAGCCAAATTTGGCAACTGCTGCAGCGGAGTCGCCACCGCCTATTAATGAGAAGGCGCCTTTATTTGTGGCACGTACAACTGCTTCGGCAATAGATTTGGTTCCGGTTTCGAATTTCTCCATTTCAAAAACACCCATAGGCCCATTCCATAAAATAGTTTTTGATTCTTCAACGACTGAAGAGAAAACCTGTGAAGCTTGCGGGCCGATGTCCAATCCCATCCATCCATCAGGAATGGCATTGTTATTTACAACCTGGGTGCTTGCGTTTGCATCGAACTTATCGCCCGCAATGGAGTCGATCGGTAAATGAAGCTCAACACCTTTTGCCTTCGCTTTTTGAATGAGTTCTTTGGCAAGGTCTAATTTATCGGCTTCCACTAATGAGTTACCAATGCTGCCGCCCAACGCTTTGAAGAACGTATACGCCATACCCCCGCCAATAATCAGGTGATTTACTTTGTCAAGCAATTTTTCGATGATTAAAATTTTATCGGAGATTTTTGCTCCTCCCATAATGGCTGTGAAAGGCTTTTCTGAATTTTCAAGGACTTTTTTAGCGTTCGCTAACTCAGCAGCCATCACAAAGCCTGCACACTTATCTTTAAAAAACTGAGCGACAATGGTGGTTGAAGCGTGTGCGCGATGGGCCGTACCGAATGCATCGTTTACATATACATCACCATGCTTCGAAAGTTTTTCTGCGAATGCAACATCACCTTTCTCTTCCTGCTTATAAAAGCGGAGATTTTCAAGAAGCAATACCTCACCGGGTTTTAATGCTGCAGATTGATTGAATGCTTCTTCACCAATACAATCTGTGGCAAATTTTACCTGGACCCCTAAAAGTGCCGATGTAGTAGAAAGCGTGTGCTTTAAAGAATATTTTTCTTCCGGGCCTTCCTTCGGCCGGCCCAGGTGCGACATCAGAATGCAACTGCCACCGTCTTTAAGGATTTTTTGAATGGTGGGAATGGTTGCGCGAATACGATTATCGTCTGTTACCTGAAAACTTTTGTCAAGCGGTACATTAAAATCTACACGAATGAGGGCACGCTTTCCACGAAAGTTGAGATCATTAACTGTTTGCATAAAAAAATTTTTTTTGAGTTCGCGAAGGTAGCAAATCAAACCGGCAGGGAACTAACGCGGGCGCTGCTATTTTCTGCAATCGATTGATGATTGTTGGTTAAAATTGGAATGAATTGTATCCATTCGTCAGACTCGGCATATCGTTTAATAACTTCATTTCGCTGTGTAAGCAAACGCGTGAGATAACGCTTCAGAAAAACAAAATCAGCCAACTCACCCAAAAGCCCCAGGGGCGACTCAAAGTAAAAGTGATCGACCATCATGGTATCTCCATTCATTTCATAAAAAAAATGATCGTGAATCATTGTTTTGAAGGTGCCTTTCACCATTTCATCTGAAAAGAAAAAAGGTCTTGTGAATTTTGTGATCTGGGTTTCTAATGTTTGCCTGAAGCCAAGATGGGTTGCCTGCCAAAGTACTTTTTGGTTGAGTTCTATCAACCCGCTTGTAACACCGCCAACAGCTTTTTCTTTTGTGTGTTGAAGTGATATTTGATGAAGATCAATACTTCGCGAAAGGTCAAAGCAAACATCTATGGGTGCCTGAATTAACGTACTTAGTTCAATTTTATCCATAACTCACACGTTAGTCTCCAAAACTTATTCCTAATCCTTTCGCTGATTGCACCAGGAAGGAGTCAGGTTTCAAATAATTATAATCTACTATAGCTTCTTTGAGGGATACGGAAGTTACGGTGTTATTCTTAAAAGATACCATACTTCCAAAATTCTTTTCTAATGAAAGTTCAAACGCCTTCACACCAAATAATGAAGCAAGCACCCGGTCAAAAGCAGTAGGGGTGCCGCCTCGTTGCACATGGCCCAAAACAGTTTCCCTTATCTCTGCCTGGCAGCCGGCTTTCTTTAATTGACTGGAGAGTTGAAAAGCAACTCCGCCCAGGCGCACATGCTCCGAACCCTTTTCGCCTGCAGACGAAGTTATGCTGCCTGCTTTCGGTTTGGCGCCTTCAGCAACAACAATATTTGCAAAACCCCGCCCTTTTTTGTAACGCAACTCAATCTTCTTAACCAACTTATTAATGTCGTAAGGAATTTCAGGAATGAGGCAGATTTCCGCACCGCCAGCAATAGCTGTATGCAAAGCAATCCAACCTGCATCGCGTCCCATTACTTCCATAATCATTACCCGGTGGTGACTTTCGGCCGTAGT
>CAZNRJ010000390.1:0-3814 GCA_964574945.1 uncultured Ohtaekwangia sp.
GAAGCCGTTGTTTCTTTTTTTACCTCCAATTGAATTTAAGGAGAATGAACGAGGTTGACTGTTAAAGAAAATTAGTATGAGCGCAAAAATTTCTTATTACACCAAAGAGGGGTTAGATAAACTTACCAATGAATTAGCTAACCTTAAGTCAAAAGGACGATCGGATATTGCTAAGCAAATTGCTGAAGCACGCGATAAGGGTGACTTGAGCGAGAATGCAGAATATGATGCAGCGAAAGATGCGCAGGGTCACCTGGAGGCAAAGATTGCCCAGTTAGAAAATTTACTAAGTGGTGCGCGATTGCTTGATGAAACCAAAGTGGATACATCATCGGTATCTATTCTATCCAAAGCCACTATTAAGAATAAGAAAAACGGAGCTTCCATGACTTACATGTTAGTGTCAGAAGAAGAAGCTGATTTAAAAGCAGGGAAAATTTCAACACAATCGCCTATAGGCAAGGGTTTGTTGGGGAAGAAGAAGGGCGATACGGTGGTTATAAAAACCCCTGCTGGCGAAATTGAATTCGAAATTCTGAATATCGGAGCATAGATTTTCCATGGCATCCATTTTTACAAAAATTATTAATCGCGAAATTCCAGGTTACATTGTTGCCGAAGATGATCGCTTTATAGCTTTTTTGGATGTGATGCCCTTGGTGGAAGGGCATACGCTAATCGTTCCTAAAAAAGAAGTTGATTACATTTTTGATTTGGACGAAACCACGTTGGGCGACATGATGGTTTTTGCGAAAAAGGTAGCTGTGGCTTTGAAGAAAGTTATTCCCTGCAAAAGAATCGGTATTGCCGCAATTGGCCTGGAGGTACCCCACACACATGTTCATTTAGTGCCTATGAACACAATGGGTGACATCAATTTTACAAAACCGAAATTGAAGCTTGAACCGGAATTGATGAAAGCGATTGCTGAAAAAGTTAAAAACGCGATTGAGTGATCTTAGATAAAATCAATATCCACGTTAAGCGGATAGCGCATTAAAAAATCCAGCGCTTCTTCTACGGTCATCCCCTCAAACAACACTTTGTATAACCGGTCTGTGATGAGTGCGCGAACTTTATAGTGGTCGGCACATTTCTTGGCAATGCGAACCGTATTGATACCTTCTGCCACTTCCGATATATCGGCTAAAATCTCAGACAGTTTTTCCCCTTTCGCAAGACGATAGCCCACGGTAAAGTTCCTGCTCATTGGGCTGTTGCAGGTAGTTACTAAATCACCAATACCTGCTACACCCAAAAATGCTTTTAAGTCGCCACCCAATGCGCGGCCTAAGTAAACCATCTCTACAGCACCACGGCTGATCAACAAACCTTTTGCATTTTCGCCATAGCCCAATCCACTCAGGGCGCCTGATGCAATGGCGATAATATTTTTTAATACCCCCGCAATTTCAACTCCTACAATATCACTGTTTTCGTAAACTTGAAACCGGTCGTTGCGAAGCATTCTTTTGCCGATCTGGATGACTTCATTAAAATGGCTTGCTACAACGGTGGCACCGGGTTGCCGCTGTGCAAGTTCTTTGGCAAGGTTTGGGCCGGCAAGACAACCTACACGCACAACCACGCTTTCTTCCTGGATAACTTCACTCATTGTTTTTACCTGGGTGCGTGTAAGCTTTGCCATGCTCTCTATCGTTTGCCCTTCGGGCAGCGAAATATCAAACCCTTTTGTGCCGTGGATAAGGATATGATACGGGTGCAGATAAGGCGAAAGCTGTTTCATCATCGTGCGAAAGTGCGCGGAAGGCACCATGGGAAAGATGACATCACATTGCGAGGCAAGCTGGGCCAAATCATGCGTAGGTTCAACCTGCTGATGGAGTGGATAACCTTTATGTTCACGTGTTGCGCGCATGGAAGCAACCACTTGCTCATTGCGTGCATAAAGCAAAACCTTTCGGTTGATCGCCAGGATGTTCGCAATTACAGTCCCGAAATTGCCGGCTCCAATAACTCCAACAGGTTTGTCAGATGCAATGCTCAAGGTCATAGCCAACCAGTCGGTTATGGTAATAATATAGTACGGTAAGGTCGCGTGTAATAATGTTTCCTTTTTTATTGATAAGAAGGGGCCTTTTAAGATGAAAGATACCCACGTTTTCAACTCCCAGTTTAATTACTGCATCGGCATTTCCCTTCAGGTGTGTAGCATGACGGACTTTTTCTTCCTCTTTTAATTCGTATATCCTCTTGCGCACACGTTTAAATGTTTCGCGAAACTCAACATAATCTATTTCGAGGTCTTCCTCAGGTAAGCGCAGTAAACTAAACAGGTCAAGCATGGGAAATTTCTTTTGCCACATTTCAAACGCTACATACGCTGCCACGTGACTGGCAAAAACACGGTTGATGCGATGATACTCTTTAACAATACGATTGCTAAGCATGCGCGTATATTCATCTTCGCGCTGTTTATCATCGGTGATGTGACTGTTTGACACAAAATAATCGCGTGTATCAATAATGCGACCCTGGTTATCAAGACTGTTACCCGCATCATCTACATAGTTTCCAAGCACATCCAATCCTGTTCCGATAGAAACCGAAATGTTGGATCCCTTTGTAAAAAACTTAAAGAGGAAGCGGAGCAGTTGCACACTTCCATACTTATCCTGCTCGGGAAAATATTTATCCTGACCTTTTACGTGCAGGTAATCTTCAATCAAGTCCGGGGCTTCTAATACAAAATTGTAGTTGAGCGTTACAGGCACAATAAAAATTTTACGAACTGATCCTTCAGGGTTCTCTAAGAAAAGATTGCGCTGGGCCTCAATCGCGGTACTTAACAAACCGAGCTTTAATTGTTTTTCGATTAATCCTGAACGCGACCTTGTACCGCCCGGAAAGAATAAGCTATGGGCTCCTTTTTGAATCGCGAGACTCGAATACATTTTTAATGTTTCGAGGTAGGGGAGGTTCTTCTTTCTTCTGTCTACTTTGTAAGCCCCCAGGCTATTCATAAAGTAGGCAAATATTTTAATGTTGAATAGGTTAAGCCCGGCACCATAAATAAATGCAGGTAAGCCGCAGGAATGGATCACCCAACCAATTAAAATAGAATCCAGGTTGCTAAAGTGTGTGGGTACCATCACAACTGTGCCCTGCTTTGCCAGGGTGCGCAGCATTTTTACTTTGCCAACAATTTGAATTTTATCGCGAAGGGTATATTGATTGCGAAAGAAGGCACCGAACTTTTTTACGCGCGCTCCATTTAACAATCGCTGAAACCAAAATTTTATTAATTCGCGGGTTACACGATACGAATTGGGCTTAAAATTACCGGCAATCTCGTTGGCATAGCGCTGCACAATTCGTTGCAGGATTTCATTGGCAATTGCTGAGGCCTCATCTGTGTTTTTTGAACTAAGTTCAACGAGTTCATTTTTAACCTTTGCCCAAAACTTTTGATCATCTTTTGGATCGACCCGCCATCGGTTACGTTTAATCCTGTTTTGTTCGCGGTAAGCGGTTGCCTCCAAATCAGTAATGAGCTGCTTTGTATTTGGACGCAATTCCTTAATCCGCTCAACAGATTTAGCGGCTACTTCATCAATAAATTCCTTGCGATTTTTACTAAGCTGATATACCGGCCAATCCGGGATGCCATCCAAAATCGGTTTGTATCGTCTGTTCTTATTTTTCTTTTCTTCCAGTATTTCCATCTTCCATTAAATCCAACGCAGGAGGCCAAAGTTAATCGGTGGACGCTCAAACGCAAAAATGAAATTATTCGTGCCGATTGACCGCTTTCGCAAAACTCTTAGCCATTTCGTTAAACTGGGCGAGTGCC
>CAZNRJ010000391.1:0-3800 GCA_964574945.1 uncultured Ohtaekwangia sp.
TAACTCCTACACTTGGCTCGATGGTACAAAAAGGAAAATTGGCGGCCTCGGCCTTGTTGTTTGAAATTGCATTGAAAAGCGTTGACTTTCCAACATTCGGCAAGCCTACAATACCACACTTTAAACCCATGATTACTTCATTTATTAAATCAGGGCGCAAATATAAGATATCAGGGCAAATGAGGGTGGTTTGGGAGCTCGTAAAAAAAACCGATTTTCACCAGGTAGTTCCCCTCGTTCTTGTTGGACGACTGACCAACAAGCGTTCAAACCCACAACTTCACCTGCCTCAAAAACAAGTTAATTTATGGGTTCACTAATGATGCGGGTTTGTAGACCCGCAACAAGTAATTTTGACCAACAAGAACATGAGGCACAAGCGTCCTGCTTGCGCCTGAGGTTCTAATTCTGAATAAATAAAATATCTCGATTATATTTATGTATGCATGGGATTAAATATTTGTTCGGATTAGTTATCCTGATTACGTACTTATCAGGATGTGTTAAGTCTAAAGAGGTTAAGCCTAACGAGGTAAAGTATTTACCTAAAAAGGTGATTGAACGAAGTGGAGCAAAGAGTTGGATATTTGATGAGCAACCACCTATTGATCTTGAAAATCGCGAGAATTTTATCCATGATGTAAACATAGCATTAAGAGCCGCAGAATTACCAGAGATTTATTCGTGGGTAACCGAAAAGTCTAATATAACCTCATCTCGGTATGATAGAACAATATACGAATGGCCAGATTATCCCTTAGGAGTATTACAAGTAAAAAGATCATCATCAAGAAATTGGGAGGAAAACGGTAACCACTATGATGTTATTTGGAAAATTACTTTGCAAGAAAAAAAATGAAATGAATTGGCTTACATGGAAAGAACTTGCTTTTATAAATTAGCTTATTAGCAAAAGCAATTATTGACAAATGAAGAGCATGTCATTTTAAGGGTAACCAAATATAGTTATGAGAATCCATGACTTCCTATCCAAATCATCTCTTAAACTTTGTGATCGAACATTTTTATCAAAACCATTACCCCTCACGTTTGTGGTGAAGAACACCAACAAAGGCGACAAATCCTACCTTCCGATCCTAAAATAATACAATAATGAAACTATGATCTTTGAGAAAGGTCCATACAATGAGCATCCGTGCTTCGAAATGTTATAGAAAAGAAAAGCCCCGGTTTTCACCAGGGCAGTTCCCAATTTAGGTTTAGGTAAAATCTTAATCCCACTTCAGTTCAGAATTCACTTCCGTAGATTTTGCTTCATTTTCTTCTTTCTCACGAACGTGATCGAAAGAATCAAAATCAACATCAGGTAATAATTCAGTCTTTACGTGGTTAACAGTGTTGTTTAATGCTTCCATGAACTTGTTAAAATCTTCCTTATACAGGAAAATTTTATGCTTCTCATAGGTAAATCCTTCGTCATCCTTGTTGTACCGTTTTTTACTCTCGGTGATCGTAAGGTAAAAATCGTTTGAACGTGTTGACTTTACGTCAAAGAAATAAGTACGCTTTCCAGCCTTCACTTTCTCTGAAAAAATCTCTTCCCGGCCGTTTGTCTTGTTCTCTTCCACAGATTATAGGTTTTTAGTTAGGTTTTTGGGTAAAAATGGGTAAATCGAAGGTAGTATTTAAAATTTCTAATGCAAAAAGTCTGGCCTTTTTTGAGCGGATTTATGCCGTAAATTAGGGGAAAGCATTAATTCCTGAAAAAGTGAGTATACGAATTGAAGACATTAAGCTTTCGGGCAGTATTGAATTACTTGCCAAACAACTGGTGGAGGGCTTTATTACCGGCCTCCACAAATCTCCCTACCACGGTTTTTCAGTTGAGTTTGCAGAACACCGACTCTATAATGAAGGACAAAGCACCCGCCACATCGATTGGAAAGTATTTGCCCGCACCGACCGGTTATACACCAAGCAATATGAAGAGGAGACTAACTTGCGGTGCGTGATCGCGATCGATTGCTCCTCGTCCATGTACTATCCGCAGGACACGCATCAAAAACTAAAGTTCAGCATCTACTCAGCATCTGCCCTGGCTTATTTATTAAGCAAACAGCGCGATGCGGTCGGTCTCTGTTTGTTCTCCGATAGAATAGAAGAGCTGACACCCATCCGGTCAACCCCTACACACCTTGATAAGCTCTTTACACTTCTTGACAGGAGATTGAATAATAAGGCGGAGGCAAACAAATCCACGCAAGTGGCCAAAGTGCTTCATGAAATTGCCGAGAAAACACATAAGCGTTCTTTAGTTATTCTTTTCAGCGATATGTTTGAAGGCGGTGAAAACGAAGAGGAGATTTTCAAAGCCCTGCAGCATTTAAAGCATAATAAGCACGAAGTGATCCTTTTTCATGTAACAGATCACAACACCGAGCTTGATTTTAAGTTTGAGGAGCGTCCGTATGAATTTGTTGACCTTGAGAGCGGAGCAAAACTGACGCTTAATCCTTATGAAATAAAAGATCAGTTCGAAAAGCAATTAAAGGAATATCACCAGGTTTTGAAGATGAAATGCAATCAGCTTAAAATCGATTTCATTTCAGCCAATATTCAGAATGGATATTATGAAGTGCTGCAGGCGTATATGATCAAGCGGTCTAAGATGAAATGAAGAATTAGGCTTGTAACTCCTCGTTGTGGAGCCATGATTTTTTTGCCATCAGTTCTTCTTTAGACTCCACCATGTCCGGATCAGGCACACAGCAATCTACCGGGCAAACCGCGGCACATTGTGGTTCTTCGTGAAACCCCGTACACTCTGTACACTTGCCGGAAACGATATAATAAAACTCATCTGATACGGGAGACTGGGTAGACTTGGCATCTATTTTAGAACCGTCCTCCATCTCAACTTCTTTAAGCGCGGTACCACCGGCCCAATTCCATTCGCGGCCACCTTCATAAATAGCGGTATTAGGACATTCCGGTTCGCATGCCCCGCAGTTTATACACTCATCCGTTATCTTTATCGCCATGATGCGCTAAATTTCAAGTTCTACCTGTACTTTTGCCACAAAAATACGTCACTAAAGTCAACCGTCAAAACAGTAAAGGCGTGTTAAAAGTTTTGTACCCTGATGGAATTAGAAGAAAGGATTAATGCCTTTGCAGCGTCAGGTAATAAGATCGACCGGTTAACAGAACCGGAGAAAGAAATCATTGTTGATCGTGCCGGGCAACTCAATGCATGGTTCACACCAGCGTCTGTTCTTTCATCCCTAACGGGCATCAGGCATTTTCTTCATAAAGAAGTGTTAACTGATTGGACATCTGCCTATAAGCTTACCAACCAAAAAGAGAAAACTGTTGGTGTGGCTATGGCCGGAAATATCCCCTTGGTGGGATTTCATGACCTGCTTTGCATTCTTATTGCAGGCCACCAGGTAGCAGCCAAAAAAAGTTCACAAGATTCGTATCTCATCACATTACTATGTGATTGGTTAATTGAATTGAACCCGGAATTTCAAGGGAAAATAAAATTTGAAGAAAGGCTTAATCATGTGGACGCGGTGATTGCAACGGGAAGTGATAACTCCTCGCGCTACTTTGAATATTACTTTCAAAAGATTCCGCATATCATTCGTAAGAACAGGTCATCATGCGCGGTGCTCATGGGAGAAGAAGATGCTTCCTTGCTGACTGAACTCGGAAAAGATGTGTTCACTTACTTTGGTTTGGGCTGCAGAAATGTTTCAAAGATCTATGTTCCTGAAGATTATAACTTTCCAAACTTGTTGGATAACTGGGAGATTTATCAACCCATTATCCATCAT
>CAZNRJ010000392.1:0-3799 GCA_964574945.1 uncultured Ohtaekwangia sp.
GATGGTACTAGGGTAAAACCCGGGAGAGTAAGTCGTTGCCTACCTTTTTTATCAAAGGCCCCTTCACAATATGACGGGGCTTTTTTTTTGTCTTGCATTTGGATCACCATCTAATGATCACCTATCTGATCTCTTAATTTTTGTAGTTTTGAGCCAGTGAAAAAATACGGCTTCTTAATCACTTCACTTTATTTTCTTATTGCAAGCAGTTTTATTGCTTGTGAAAACAAAGAGGTATCATATTGGGATGCAATCGATCAAAACTCTGTTTTGATTTTTGAAACAATTCATCGGCCAACAGCAGATAAAACCCTCCTTCCTTTTTTTAACAATTCGTCACCCGTATTTATTATCTCTTTGCAAAGCGTATCAAAAAATGAATACGAATTACTGTATTCATTTCCATTGGTTGAAAAGGAATTTGACTTATTACTTAAAGACAGCAGCCTGGCTCAATCGAAGCAGCGAATAGTAAGCCGATCATATAATGGTATGGAGATAAAGGAAATTCTTGATGAAAAGAATAAGATTAATGTTGCGTTTGCTTACTCAAACGGAATATTCCTACTGAGCAAGTCTTCATTTTTGATAGAAAATTCAATTCGAACATTAACTAATAATGGTGGTGGTTTTAAATCAACAAACAAAAATTTATTTCAGTTTGCCTCCATTAAATCAGATGCCGGAAATTTATACGCGAATTTTTCTAAACTTTCACAATCAACACTAATCAACTCTTCATTAATAGAGTCGCTTCCCCTTTTTAAGCAATTTGCTAAATCATCGATGCTGGATGTAAAGGTGGATGTTGATTTGATTTCTATGAATGGGTTTACAATCGATAGCCTCAATCAAAATCTAAGTCTTTCTATTTTTCAAAATCAGAATGCAATAAAATTCGGAGCCGCCAGATTTATTCCAAATTATTCCAAAGCCACAATTCACTATGGATTTTCTGATTTTAAAAAACTGATTCACCGCGTCAGGCCAACTGACTCATTGATGTTGCATATAGATGATGAACTGGCGGTTTGTGAAATTGATCAAAACAGTTTTTTGATTTTAGCAAAATTGAAAGATCAAAATATCTTATCGGTTGATTCGGGTTCTTATTTCGAGTCGTATGCCGGGTACGAAATCAGGGATCTTAAAAGAGATATAGTTTCCCAATCTCTTGCCGGATTAATCCCGAAAGGACCTTATGATTATTATACAGTTAAGGAGGACTATGCATTTTTTTCAACGGATGTGCTTAGCATTAAATCTTTAATTGACGCAATCGACTCGGATGACACCTGGGGTAAGTCACTTGCCTTTCAGCGGTTTTATGAAAAAGGTCTCCAGGAAAGCAATCTTTCAATTTTTTTCCGAAGCCCAACATTCGACAACAAAAATGTAAATGAGAAATGGTTACCCCTTATCGATTCGCTTAAGCTATCATCCCTTTCATGGGCAAGTATGCAATTCACTTCGCTTGATAATCATTTCTATACGAGTGTGAATTTGGAGAAATCAACAAAAAAGAAGGAGACAATCGAGAGAAAGAGTTCATCTGTACAAGCATCTTTTAATTTGCCCAATAAAATTGCGAAAGGATGGAGAGTTAAAAGTCACGTTTCAACGAATGATGATTTGATCTTACAAGACTCTACGTATCGCATTTATTTATTCTCGGCAAATGACAGAACACTTTGGGGATATGACCTTGATGGGATGATTCAGGGCATTAGCGAGATTGATTATTTTAAGAATAATAAATTACAATACTTCATTGCTACATCAACTTCAATTTACATCATTGACCGGTTGGGGCGCAATGTACAAGGGTTTCCCAAGAAGACTCCTGCCCCTACAAAATATGCGGAGCTTGTTGATTATGATAAGAGTAAGAACTATCGATTTTTACTTGCTTCCGCAGAAGGTGATGTCTATGTGTTAGATAAAGACGCAACTTCATTGGAAGGCTGGAACCCGAAAAAAATATCCTTAAGGATGAAGTCTGCTCCAAAGCATTATCGAATTGGTGGTAAGGATTACTTTCTACTGGTAACGGAAGATGGAACGGTTCATGTTTTCAACAGAAGAGGTGATTACGAGAATGGCTTCCCATTAAAACTGAAACCTTTTTCGGGTGATTATTTTTTAGAAGTGGGAACAAAACTCTCCAATACATTTTTCTATACAGTTTCGCCTGAAGGTGTGGCGACAAAACGCGGCCTTGATGTGAAGATAGGATCGCAGGAAAATTTAGTAAAGGGTAATAATTCCAGATTTTCGTTGGTAACAACCCAGGCGGGTAAGTTAAATTTTTTCTATTTTAGGATTGACTCTGATAAGATTGCCGTGTTTAACAAACAAAATCAATTGGTTTTTGAAAAGCAAAATCCAGGATCGGCCAGCCTTGTACCTTCCGTTCTTAGTTTGTCGGAGGGGAGGACCATCTTTTGCTTTTACGATAGTGAACAGAAGTTTTCATTTCTGTATGATCAGCTTGGAAATTCTGTTATTAACAGGCCATTGGAAAGCAGCACACCACCTATATTTGGATTGGACAACAAGAATAAGAAGTTTTTTATTTATTCTTTTTTTGAAGATGCGGTTACAGCAACCCCTATCTATTAAGACTTCAATCGGTATATCTATTGAATACAATTTATTTACCGCTTGAGAATCATCCTTATTATATCGATTCTTTTTTATAGCAAATCCTGTTTTTCGTTTTCACGAGCCGACACCTTAAAAACTCTCACAAATGAAATTGGGCTTACTGTTGATAACGACATTTTCTTTTTTATTGATTGGTATTATACAGCCGGGCACGAGCTTGCTTACCGGAAGTTATTAAATAATGAAAAGAGCCTGGTGAAGTGGTTTAACCGAAAAAACATTTCTTCCAAGGTGATTTCTTCAGTCAAATTCGGAAACAAAATATTTACTCCCAAAAAGACTAAGTTTGTTAATACTCAAAATATGGATAGGCCTTATGCAGGTTACACCTATGTAGATTATTCAATTTCCCGGTTAAGAAAATTATCATCCATCTCAAGTCTTGAGGTTGAGTTGGGCCTTGTAGGCAGGGCGACCGGACTGGGACAGGTTCAGCAATGGTGGCATAAGCAGGTTGGGTATGAGGAGCCAAGGGGATGGGATTCCCAGATATCCAATGAAGTGGTATTTAATATAAATTATCAATTTCAAAAAGGCGTAAAAATTTCAAATGACGTTGATTTAGTTAGTAACACAGGATTATTTGTAGGCACAGCATCAAATAAGATGAGCCAGGATTTAACAATCCGACTGGTCGATTTTAGTCCATTGACACAATCCGTTTTTTCAAATAGTCTTTTGGGTTACGATGGCGACAGGGACAAGGAAGAGGTTTTTTTGTTTTTTGGGTGCGGTGTTGATTATGTTGTTTCTAATATTTTTTTAGAAGGAAGCTTATTCAACGACAATCCAAGTCCTTTTACTGTAGATGCAAACTCATGGTTATTCAGGAGAAACTTCGGCATTATGTATGCCAGGAAAAGAGGATCTTTTGCCCTTAGCATAATAAATATGGGTAAAGAAATGAAAGAAGGTATTCGTCATAGCTATGTAAGTCTTAGGTTTTCGCAGCGATTCTAAGATGGAGATTCGGGTTTAATCAAGTCTTCTATGAAATTGTTTAGATGAGTTTATTAAAATCGGAGACTTATCATCTCGAAAGTAAGAATTGAATTTAATTTCAGATATTTATGACTTAATTTTTTAAACTATGAGAATCTATAAATTTCTATTTTTTGTTCCCTTCCTGCTT
>CAZNRJ010000393.1:0-3768 GCA_964574945.1 uncultured Ohtaekwangia sp.
TAAATACGAAACAAGTTTAGACGAATCGTAGCTGACTGCTTCAAATTTATCCGTTGATGTAACGTCTTGTAAAATTGTTTTTGGTGACGAACCAAAGAGATGGTTCATCGCCAGCTCAACAGGTTTTGTGTTTTTCTTATTGTCAACAAACTTAAACTGATGATCGCCTGTTGCAGTGCCTACAACATACAGGGGAGCCCGCTCTCGCTCAGCCGCGGCTTTAAAAACGGCAACGTGCTTTTCATTGATAGCAACACCCATGCGTTCCTGCGATTCGTTGCTGATGATTTCTTTATCAGATAAAGTAGGATCGCCAACCGGAAGCTTATCGATTTCAATCGTGCCACCCGTTTCTTCGAGCAATTCAGAAAAACAATTTAGGTGACCACCCGCTCCGTGATCGTGGATCGATACGATCGGGTTTTCATTTGACTCTACCATCGCACGGATCGCATTCATCACACGCTTTTGCATCTCCGGGTTTGAACGCTGGACAGCATTCAGTTCCAACGCATTGGCAAATTCACCTGTTGTTACGGAAGAGACAGCCGCACCGCCCATCCCGATGCGATAATTATCACCGCCTAACAAAATAATTTTATCACCGGCTTTCAGGTGTTCTTTCTTGCTGTCTTTCTCTTTTCCATAGCCCACACCACCGGCCAGCATAATCACTTTATCGAAACCAAACTTTTTATTGTTCTCAAAATGTTCGAACGTTAACACGCTTCCACCGATTAGCGGTTGGCCAAACTTGTTTCCAAAATCGCTGGCACCATCCGAAGCTTTAATCAAAATTTCAGCGGGCGTTTGGTATAACCATTTGCGCGCTTCAAATTTCTTTTCCCACGGCCTTCCGTTTTCTAACCGTGGGTAGGAGGTAATGTAAACAGCAGTTCCGGACAATGGCAAAGAACCCTTTCCACCGGCAAGACGATCACGGATTTCGCCACCGCCACCGGTAGCTGCTCCATTGAAAGGCTCAACCGTAGTGGGAAAATTATGTGTTTCCGCTTTAAGCGAGATTACTGAATCGAAATCTTCAATTTTAAAATAGTCGGGAATGTCGCCACGCGTAGGGGCGAACTGCTCTACGGAAGGGCCTTTGATAAAGGCTACGTTATCTTTATACGCTGATACAATGTAATTCGGATTTTCTTTTGAAGTTTTCTTAATCAATTGAAAAAGCGTTGATTCTTTTTCTTTACCATCGATGATAAAAGTGCCATTGAAAATTTTATGACGGCAGTGCTCGCTATTTACCTGCGAGAAGCCGAACACTTCGCTATCGGTAAGCTTGCGCCCAAGTTTCCAGCTCACATCGTTCAGGTAATCAATTTCTTCCTGGCTTAATGCAAGTCCTTCTTTTTCGCTAAAGGATTTGATATCCTCAATTTCAAAAATCGGCTCGGGTGCGTGATGGATTGTAAATAATTCCTGATCGAGTTCGGTGTATAACCGTTGCAGCATGCGGTCGTGGGTAGCCGATGCGTTACCGACTTCAAAAAATTCTTCAATGCGATCAATGCCTTTGATACCCATCGTTTGGGTAATTTCTACGGCATTCGTGCTCCAGGGCGTAATCATTTCCTTTCGCGGACCAATAAAATAGCCGTTAATTGACTTTGCTTCCAGAGGCTTTGCACCGCCAAAAAGCCAGGTCAGTTTTTCATAGTCTTGAATATCAAAAGGTTGAGTATATTCTACAGCGTAAAGGGTAGAACCAGGAGCCCGAAAGAAGACAATCATAGTGGTGAACGTAAGCACAAAAATAGGAACCTTTTCAGGGATTCCATTGAGATTATTAAGGTAGTTTTTGAACCCTTAATCTTGATTTAGTTATGCATGGTTTGCAGCGTGATACTACTTTTTTTTTGATCAAACATCTGGCTTAGAAAAACTGGAATTATCCGTTAATCGTTATCCGCAGCTAACCCACGATTAGCTGATACCATTAACTTTTCATTCCGACCTCAAGCTATCCACCGGGTTTACTAATGCAGTTTGATGTAATTCCCTGTCATATTGTTGTTATTTTATCAGTCCTAAACATATTTACCAGGGTTGGTTATTTTTAGCAGGGCGAATGGTATTTTTACAGGTAAACAATTTACTATGGAACAGAATGAGCTAATCAGCCGTGTTACTGTAAACACAGGGATTTTCGGGGGTAAGCCAATTATCCGCGGCAAGCGGCTTGCTGTTGAACATGTTCTGGGAATGCTGGCTGCTGGGGATAGCCCCGATACGATTTTAAAAGGATACGACTGGATGGAGATGGATGATATCCGGGCTTGCTTACTCTACGCACATAAGCTGGTGAGCCACGAGCGCATCGAACTGTTGCCTGCTAAAAATGATGAAAGCAAAAGTTCTCCTCGACAGTTGCATTTGGTCGGGGGCAAAGCACGAACTTGCTGTTGCCGGCCATGATGTTAAATGATAAGTATAGTATTGAGTTGGCGCATCACGCCATCATTACGGTTGAAAAAGACCGGGTTCGTATCCGGGTAGCCGAATATTGATTCTCTTAACAACTCACTCTATTCATTTCGCAACGAATCCACCGGGTTAGCTACTGAAATTTTCAATGTTTGTAGTCCAATGATAACAAGGGAAACTATCAGGGTGAACAGGTACCCGATGGCCAGCTCAAAAAAACCAATGGGTGAATGATAGGCGATGTCTGCTAAAACAAAGTTCTCGAAAAGGAAGTATGTGGCAGGGATTGAAATCAGACCTATCCGTAGTAATACCGCCCCAGGCGTCATCGGCAGCATACCATTCGTTGTACTGTTTTATGGTACTGTAGGAAAAATAGATTTCCGAGCGCAGGTCGGTGTTCTCAGGGATATCTTTCAGCACACCGGTGATGGTAAAATCGATGCGATTGTCGAACCGGAATGTTTTGCCAACGGGCGATTCATCGCCAAAGTATTTTTTTGCAATTCGTTCGCTCACGACAGCCGTATTGGGCTCACTGAGTATGTTATCGCGTTTTCCTGAAACAAGCGGAAAATTGAAAATGTCAAAGAACTCAGGTTCGGCAAACGATATTTCCTCTTTGAACTTTCTGAAGTCAGCGCCATCTTCCACTGCAATGAGTTGGTCAGTGAGTGTGCATACGCGAGCTACTTTTTCGCCAAATGTATAATCATCGCGAAATGCTTTCCCGAAGGGGGGAGGCACGCTCTGTGAATAGCTCACATGGTCGCGATGCGCCTCCGTAACAAAGCGATAGATTCGGTCGGAATTGTTGTGAAAATTATCAAAATCCAAGTGATAGCTGACAAGCGAAAAAATCAGCAATGCACAGGCGATACCCAGCGCAAGCCCTGCTATGTTGATGGCAGCGTATGTCTTTTTGCCCGTGATGTTACGCCAGGCAGTTTTAAAATAACTTTTGTACATACCGTAAGTGTTTAACTGTTTATATCCTTCTGTTGGTCTGATTATTCTGGGCCTGAAAAGCAACAGCACGTCAATTACAAATTTTATATCCGCCTTTCGTTTGCCTGATTTTTTCAATCGCTCACCATACACTTCCAATAAATCCCCTTCAATATGATCCGCCAACTTCGGGTGGCAGTACCAGCGGAAGAATTTCAGAAAGAATTTGGGTGGTATGGGTCTTCCCTTTTTCATTCCGATTTCAAACTATCCACCGGGTTTGCCACTGCTGCTTTCATTGCCTGGTAACTCATGGTTAACAATGCAATGGCCATTACTATCGCTCCACCTGAGAAAAACATCCACCAGCTCATGTTG
>CAZNRJ010000394.1:0-3765 GCA_964574945.1 uncultured Ohtaekwangia sp.
AATCACCAGGGCATTCAACATGATCATCTTGCCAGGTTGGGTTTTAACAATGCAGAACCAATTGTGCAATTCAGACATGCCCTGCGCTGGCAAAAGTTATTATACAATTCAATCAAGCCCTGCGAATCGAAAGCCGTTTTACTGACATAACCCAATTCGTGCCAGATCCTTGTAATTTTATTCCTCTCGCTGGGTATCGATTGCAGAATGGTAATTGCTTTTTCAACAAAACTATAATCATCGTGCGACTGGCCGTAAGCAACAAACAAGGGAACCACGGTGTTGATGATGATATTTTCTTTACCCGATTCGCCAACACCGGGCACTTCACCTTTCGATTTTTTACCAAACCGGTAATGCGCTTTCCAATAGGCTGATTGATGGATTTCAAAAAAATGAATCAATTGCTGATACCGTGAAACCTCGATCAAATTGGAAAAAATATTTCTGTGCGAACACAACAGTGACGCAAACTGCGCTAACCGAATGGTGGGGAAATTGGCCGGTCGCAACCTTAAAAATTTCCACTGCGCTACATTCATCTGCTTACCTGACAAATCATATTTCTTTGCCAAAAACTGGTACGTATTAAAAAGCTGTGCCAGGTATTCATCTTTTGTTTTCGCAACAAGAAAACCCGCCTGGCCAAAAAGCAATGCCTCTACTTCCAATAGATTGCTTCGATGCTTTTGAATTAATTTATAAGGCAACGCATTCGCTAATTGAATAAACGGATCTTTATTGACTTTAAACCCAAGGTTGCCGGCCAGCAACTGATAGGTTGTTTCATCCCAATCGCCTTTGTTTTTGTCAAGTAAGATTTTTATTTGTGTTGCTTTTGCTTCCAACCGGATCATCAACGCTTTATCAACCATAGCGTGCTTGATCAGTTCATCCACACCACTGAATGATTTCCCGCAAGGAATTGCCAAGGGGTTATTGATTAATTTCTGATACGACTTCAGCAGATGTTCCTCTACCCGGCCTTTGAGCTGCAATGTCGGGATTCGGGTGCCATCGGTGCGATGTACCGGTTTGTCTTCTTCCCACACAACGTGCAGAATTACATTTTCATACGCAGCATCCTGATCGTGTTTATGTTCATACCAGCCGGAGGACTGAATATGAATCTCCACATTCCCAACCCAATCGATGTTGCCAATTTTTATTTTTGCCTGCGAAAAATCAGGGCCGGCATCTGAATTAAGAATTCCGGGCTTTAAAATATTCAATACTTCACCAGCGGTTGTTGCCAACTGACTTTTATCGAAGTATTGAAACTGCCACAAATAATGTAAGAATGATTCGTTCAAGCTGATGCAGGTTGTGAATCACGAGTTACGATTTTGATGATCCAAAATCAAGTAGTTGGTGTCCTGCATAATTGGGTGTGCTACACCTCAGAGGTGCAGGACACCTTAAATTACTGAAGATATTTCTCAAGATAGGTTTTCATCTCTTGCTGAATCTTGCCTGCCTCGCGATGGGCAGCTTCAGCAAAATCTTCGTTGCCCGATGCATAAATGATAGCACGCGCAGAATTCACTAACAAGCCGCAATGATTGTTCATGCCTGCTTTCGATACATCTTCTAAACTACCACCTTGCGCACCAATGCCGGGCACCAGAAAGAAATGATCAGGCGCCAACGCGCGAATGGTATGAATCTTATCTGCTTTTGTTGCGCCCACCACATACATCATGCGGTTTGGCGAAGCCCACCGTTGGGAAGCAAAAATAACTTCCTCATACACATAGCGACCTCCGCGCGTTTCCAACTGCTGAAAATCTGCACTGCCCGAGTTGGAAGTATGAATCAGCAGAATCACCCACTTACCTTGAAAATCAAGAAAAGGACGGACTGAATCTTCACCCATATAGGGAGCAACCGTAACCGCATCGAAACTCATTTTTTCAAAATAGGCCCGCGCATATAAGTTAGACGTATTTCCGATATCGCCCCGTTTGGCATCGGCAATCGTAAAGCAATCTTTCGGGATGTAAGCGAGCGTCTTTTCTAAACTCTCCCACCCTTTTGAACCGAGCACTTCATAGAAGGCAATGTTGGGTTTATAAGCCACGGTAAATTCCTTTGTGGCATCAATGATTTGTTTGTTGAATTCAAAAATGGGATCGGGTAAAGAAAGCAGGTGTTTTGGAATTTTATCCAGGTCTGTATCCAGCCCTATACACAAGTAAGAATTTTTACTCTTTATTTTTTCGAAAAGCTCTGCACGGTTCATAGCCCGCAAGATAATGGATTGTGTGACATAAATTAACGGGCAAATCTAACTCCTTTAAGTAAACTGTTTTTTGTAATTTTGTGAGCGATTAAACAGCATAAACATGAATACACATCCTTACATAGAAGTGAATCCTAACGTGATGATGGGTAAGCCTGTTATTAAAGGTACCAGAATAACCGTTGAACTTATTTTAGAATCATTAGGGGCAGGGGAAAATATAGAGAATTTATTGGCCGCCTGGCCTCGTCTAACGAGGGAAGCTGTGCATGATGCGCTTGCATTCGCAGCCGACTCACTTATCCGAATACGAAAAAAGTAATCTGAATTAACGTAAGTCAATAATCTCTACACCCGGATATTTTTTAGGATCGAAGGTGAAGAAAGAATCTTCTATCTTCAGGTTTGGAACAAACTTGGTGATGGAGTATTTATACCGGTTGCCAGACTTATCGAACATAGTCCAACTCATAATGCTCTTATCCTTTTTTGCGATCATCATCTTGATCTTAAAATATTGAGCATCTTTTTTCTCGGGTACCAAATCAACCTCTTCGCACAGCACTCCATTTTCTGTTTTATCGGCTAAATACAAATACTTAAAACCCTTCTTATACATATCAAAAATCTTGGAAGGATTAACATCCTCTGAACTGGGATCGAAATTATCGATGTTCACTTCCTTGGCGGATGGTAAATATGTCCACACGGTTGTCCCATTATTGATGATTTCCTGGTCATCCAGTAAAAGCCGAAACTTATCCCCCTTTACGGTGATTTTTCCTTTAAATTCTTCCTTCACTCCTTCCGATTCGTTGGTCAATCCGGTTGTAAGATTGGCTTCAAAGGCACTGATCGCTTTGTATTTGTTGCTCATGGCCTCAAGGATTTCGAGTGCTTTAGGATCGTACTGGGAATAGGACAAAGAGCCAACAAACGTCAGCAGGAGGGCAAAAAAGAACTTTTTCATTAGTAATAATTAGGATTGCGTGTGTTTTTCCTTCAATTCATTCAATAATTGTTCCAAACTCATTGGGTCTTTTATCAACACTTCGCGTGCTTTAGACCCTTCGAACGGACCCACAATTTTAGCTGCTTCCAATTGATCTATCAAACGGCCGGCCCGATTATATCCTAATTTTAACTTTCGTTGAAGCAATGAGGTACTTCCTTGCTGATGCTGCACCAATAATCTTGCTGCTTCTTCAAACAGCGAGTCGCGTTCGGCTAAATCCACGGAGGCTGCGCCACCCTCATCTTCGCCCTCAAACTCCGGCAACATATAGGCTGAATCATATCCGCGCTGCGAACCAATAAAATCACAGATGCGCTCAATCTCAGGCGTATCAACAAACGGGCTTTGCAAGCGAACGATTTCAGAACCCGTAGATAGAAGCATGTCGCCCTGGCCAATTAACTGATCGGCTCCACCGGTATCCAGAATAGTGCGCGAGTCAATTTTTGAAGTTACCCTAAAAGATAAGCGGGCCGGGAAGTTTGCTTTAATAACACCCGTAATAACA
>CAZNRJ010000395.1:0-2767 GCA_964574945.1 uncultured Ohtaekwangia sp.
AGAAAGCGGGTGGATTGATATTAAGCCGCGCGAAAAGCAAAAACAACAAATTACACTATCCCTTGCGTTGAACGGGAATACATTTAAAGGCGATTTGCAAATAGTTTCATCGGGCTATGAAGCGTATGACAAACGAAAGGCGATTGGTTCGGAAGAAAATACAGGGAAGTATAAAAACAAGATGCAGCAAAATGCACATAGTTTTCAGATTGTTGACTACGAACTTGAAAATTTTAGCGATCTCTCCAAACCCCTGGTTGAAAAGTTAACAGTGGAATCTTCACTCGACTCATCCGACCCAAACATTTTATATCTGAATCCTTTTTTTGTAGAACGGTGGGAGCAAAACCCTTTCAAATCCAATCAACGATTATACCCGGTTGATTTTGGCGCACCGATGGAATCTACATTTATATTCAATTTGGATTTCCCCGATTCATATCATGTTGACGAAGTACCTAAAAGTGTTGCGATGGTGCTGCCTCAAAATGGAGGTAAGTTTTTGGTGAATATTACTACTCGGGAAAATAAGATTTCGTTGACCAGTATCATCAGCCTTTCAAAGGTTGTTTATTCATCTGATGAGTATCATACATTAAAAGAGCTATTTAACAGGATTGTTCAGATGCAGCAATCTCAAATAGGCCTTAAAAAGAAGTAATTCTTTACGCTAATCTTACAGAATGGAGTTCTTAACGGGTTTATCGACCCGTCATCTATTTCAAATTGCTGTTTAATCAGCAGATAGTATAGTTTAGCTTTTTACTTAACGTCTGTGTTATGAAATTTCTATTCCCCTTTCTTCTAACTGTATTTGCAAGCCAGTCCTTTGCACAGTCAGCAGCCAAAGCCATTGAAGATCCCAACCTGAATTTGAAAGAACGCTACCAGGTTATGAAAGAGAACTCTCAAACTTATGGAGACTATAAAGTGATCAAAGAATTTATTCTGGATGGTTTCTGGAAACTGAATGTAGACTCGATTGCCAAACAACGTGCTTTACTTAATGAATCAAATAGCCAGATAGCAGCGTTAAAGACTGAACTGCTGGCTACCCAAAATGACCTAAAAGCACAGCAGGCTTCTGTGGAGGAGATTATTTTTGACAGCAAGCATATTTCTGTGTTGGGGATACCCTTTGCAAAAGGAGTTTTTCTCATAATAGCTGCGATAATAATAGCCGGCCTGGCCCTTGTTGTGGCATTTGCCTTTACGAGGATGAAAATTGTGAATGCCGGCATGAAGGAAAAAACGCTTATCGCTCATGCGATTACGCAGGAGTTTGAAGAATACAAACATAAAGCGTTAGACAAGCAGACTAAACTTTCGCGCGAACTTCAGAACGAACGCAATAAGCTTCTTGAGCTGCGTGGTCAAAAAATGTAGAATTCAGGTGTCTGACACTTTTGAAGTGTCTTGACACCTCGATAGACTGATTTTTGAGATTCTTCATCATCATCGTTTAGGTGTCTGACACTTTTTGAAGTGTCTTGACACCTACACCTAAATTTTTGTCGCTTGTCGCGAGACCAACTTCCATTGTTTTTTTGATTTACTATATACCTCGGTGTACAGGAGTTTTATATTAAACTCAGATTGATCAGGCATTATCCCTTTGAAGTTTCCCTTTCCTGTAACAACAGCAGTTTGATTATAAATTGTTACAGCCGACTCCTGAATGTCAATGCTTGTATAATTTAGCTTCCCTGATTTCAAGTCATTGATAACATCCTGCTTGTTTTGAATCCAGCCATTGGAATGAATGAACTTTATTTGCTCGTCCATAAGCCAGTTCAGGGAATCATATTTTTTGCTAATCAGCCATTCAAACTTTTTCTTGTGAAGCTGGTTGACTTTTTCAGCTTCCGGGTTTTGACTAAAGGCTTGAGTTCCAACAATCAGTAATACGAAAAGTAGAATATTTTTCATGTTAGGAATATAGTTTCATCAATTACCAACTGCTTACTGCTTTCTTTCTGCTTTCTGCTTACTACCTACTACCTACTACCTACTGCCCACTGCTTACTGCCTTCTGCCTACTGCCTTCTGCTTTCCACCTACTGCTTTCCACCTACTGCCCACTGTATTCATACACTCTGACATAATCAACCTCCATCCGCTGCGGCCAGATCGAATCATCAATGCCTTCCTTTCCGCCCCAGTTGCCGCCAACTGCCAAATTCATTATTAAATGAAACTTTTGATCAAATGGCCAGCCATTGAAATCATCCTTAGGATCGCGTGTTACAGTATGATACAATGTATCATCAATGTAGAAGTCCATCTTGTTTTCACGCCAGTCAACGGCATACACATGAAAGGTATCCATGGCATCATCAACAGTCATCTTACCTTCTTTTTGAGTTCCTTTAATATGGTTATACGATTCGGTATGAATGGTTCCATGAATAACGCCAGGATCGTACCCAACGTGTTCCATGATGTCGATCTCGCCACTTACAGGCCAGCCACCATATTTCCAGTCTGTGGATAGCATCCAGATGGCAGGCCATGTGCCTTTGCCTTTTGGGAGTTTAGCTTTTATCTCAATGCGGCCATAAAGCCAATCTCCTTTGCCTTTGCTTACTATTCTTGTTGACGTATAGGCTTTTCCACCAAGGGAATCCTTATGGGCTTCAATGATCAGCAGCCCGTTTTCAACTCTTACATTTTTAGAATCCCGGGTATAATATTCTGCTTCATTGTTTCCCCAGCCGCACACATTGGGGCAACCGTCACCCAAATCATAATTCCATTTGGTAGAATC
>CAZNRJ010000395.1:2777-3724 GCA_964574945.1 uncultured Ohtaekwangia sp.
GTGCGCCCGTATAATTAAACTCATCAGACCATATGGGCTTTATGGGCTTTTTCTCGCAGGCCGCGAACAAAATGACCAGGATAGAAACAGGAAGCAGGTATCTCATTTTCGTCTTTTTTATAAAATTAAAATATTTCCTGTAACCAATTTTGGTATCTTAAGTTTCCCTGTTAATAATCATTGAATTTGGAAGCGCTTTCGGACAATGTATTGATGATGAAGGTCAAAGATGGTGACCTGGACAAGATGAGCCTGCTCTTTGAGCGCTATAAAAGACCGTTGTATGGTTTTTTCTATGGCCTCAACAAAGAACAGGAGCTTAGCGAAGATCTTGTGCAGAACACGTTCCTCCGGATTCTGAAGTACCGGCATCTCTTTCGCACTCAGGGAGATGGCGACTTTCGGGCCTGGATGTTTCACATTGCGCGTAATGTGAATAATGACCACCATCGGAAGAAGCGTGTTAAGGCAACGGAAGATTTAGAAAACTGGCAGGAGCGGGTTGGCCATCATGAAAACCAATCCAGCGAGATGCAGCACAGCGAAGAGCACCACATGCTTTCCATGGCCATGGACAGACTGCCGGATGACAAACGGGAAGTTTTGTTGCTTAGCAAGTTTGAAGAAAAAAAGTATAGTGAAATAGGCGTAGTGCTTGGTTGCACCGAAGGGGCCGTGAAGGTAAAAGTATTCAGGGCGCTGCAAGAGTTGAAGGCTATTTATAAGCAATTAGAGAAGAGGCATTAGATGAGATGAATAAATTAAAGACTGTCATCCCTCTCCTCTGGAGAGGGAACGAGGGTGAGGTAAAATTAAAATCTTAATCTAAAACTCGCCCTCACCCTCTCTCCCGATAGCTATCGGGATGGAGAGGGCAGGGTGAGGCAGAGGTTTAGTAGACTTAAAATAATTCGAAGCATGGAAAAGACACAAATTGAAGAGCTGGT
>CAZNRJ010000396.1:0-3682 GCA_964574945.1 uncultured Ohtaekwangia sp.
TCGCAGGTTACAGGAAATTTTCAATGTATATCCAATCCCAGCGAGCCCGTGATTGGCTATTTTGCCATTGGAACCACCACTACAAAGAGAATTTTTATTGCAGCCAATGAGCTTCTTGGCCCGCCCGTCTACAATACACCTTATGAGAATTGCGAACTTTCTCAATTGCTTAATGCGGATGTTCCAAATTTTGGCGGACCTTATCTTTTAACCTCAGGCATACCAAATCCAAGCGGACCTGGAATTATCGGTTACTATTATTCAACCCCCCGTTGTGTGGATTGCAAAGAAACCGGGGGTACAACAACAAAACCTGATTTTTGGCCGTGATGAAAAAAACCGGAATAGCCTGTTGTTTTATCCTGATGGCAAGTGCGCTGGCAACCGCTCAACCTGCAGTCAATCAACTCGTAAAGAGCGCAACTGATTTTAATAAGACTCATTACCAGGAAAAAGTTTTTGTTCATTTAGATCGCTCATTCTACCTGACCGGAGAAACCGCATGGTTTAAAATTTACCTGGTGGATGGCATTGTGCACCAGCCGTCTGCAACGAGTACGGTTGTTTATGTGGAAATTCTTGATCGCGACAACACTCCCATCATTCAAACAAAAGTTAACATTCAGGATGGAAAAGGGAATGGATCAATTGTGCTTCCTGCTTCGTTAGGTTCGGATAATTATTTAGTGCGTGCATACACACACTGGATGAAAAACTTTGATCCGGATTTTTATTATCATCAAACGATCAGCATTGTAAATCCATTTCGCAGCCTGGCGAAACATGAAATGAAGGCTGATAGTAAGTTGGATATTCAATTCTTTCCGGAAGGCGGACAATTAGTGGATGGCATACAAAGTAAGATAGCGTGTCGGGTTGTTTCCGAAGCGGGTCATGGTGTGGATTATCATGGTTTTATTCTTTCCGCGCAAGGTGATACAATCATTCGCTTTAAACCTCAAAAATTTGGAATTGGAAGTTTTGAGTTTAAACCTGATTTGAATGAATCGTATCAAGTGATAATTAATCACCAGGGAAAAAAATTCAACGCAAAACTTCCTTCTATACAATCATCGGGATATGTCATGCAGGTAACGGATACTTCAAATAACCGGTTTTATGTTAAAATCAGAAGCAAGGGAAAAGAGGGAGCAGCACAAATTCATTTGATTGCCCATACCCGTCAGGTAATAAAGATTGCCTCCTCGCAGAATTTAATAAATGGGTCTGTTAACTTCATGGTTGATAAAAGCATGTTAGGCAAGGGCATCTCAAGCTTAACCATCTTTAACAGCGAGTTAAAACCAGTATCAGAAAGACTTGTCTTCATTCAGCCCGACAACAAAATTCCTGTAAGCATAACACCGGAGAAATCAACGTATGCAATCCGGAATAAAATACAACTGACTATTTCGCCTAAGCAAAAAATAAATAGCGCGGCTCATCTTTCGCTCTCCGTATATAAAAATGATTCTTTACAGAATGATGTTGCAGACATTCAAAGTTCGCTGTGGCTGACGAGCGAATTAAAAGGGAACATCGAAAACCCCGGCTATTATTTTTCGAATGCAGACAACACAGCTATTGCCATTGATAACCTCATGCTTACGCACGGCTGGAGTAGATTTCGCTGGGAAGAACTTGAGAAGCCATCTGAGCCAATTAAATTTTTGCCTGAGTTACGGGGGCATCTTGTTTTGGGAACAGTAAAAGACAGAACTACCCGAAACCCGATGCAGGGAGTAACAACGTACCTGGCATATCCCGATAAGTCGATCCAGGTTTACGATGACATCAGCGGCATACAAGGGGATTTCCTTTTTGAAACCCGGAACCTGGTTGGCAGGAGAAAATTAATCATTCAAGCTTCACAGCCCGATAGTCTCATTCGAATTGAAGTGACATCTCCTTTCTCAAACCAGTTTTCATTGCATCCAATCCCCCCTATTAACATTACCAATGCAATAGCGAACCAACTGACTGCGCGAAGTGTCTCCATGCAGGTGGGCGATGCTTTTAAACTGCAATCAGCAAATCCTAAACCGGCAAGCGACAGCTCTGCTTTTTACGGAAAACCTTCTGAGCATTATAACCTCGATGATTATACGCGTTTTCCGGTAATGGAAGAAGTGATGCGTGAGTATGTGAAAGGTGTGCGGGTAAGAAAAAAAGATGGAAAATTTATTTTCCGTGTAAATGACAATCTTAAAAGCGCTGTATTCGACAATGAACCATTAGTGCTGCTGGATGGCGTACCCATTTTTAATACAGACAAATTCATGACCATGGATCCTCTTAAAATAAAATCCATTGATGTGATGACGGGCAAGTATTACCTGGGGGCTCTTACATTTGATGGTGTTGTAAGTTATAAGACCTACACTCATGATTTGGGTGGATTTCCGGTTAGTTCAAATACATTCACCTTCGACTATGAAGGCCTGCAGGCGCAAAAGGAATTTTTCTCACCCCGGTACGAAACCAAAAAAGAACAAGAAAGCAGGTTGCCGGATGCAAGGCATGTATTGTTTTGGGCTCCCGACATAACCCTCTTCAACGAAGAAAAGCAACTCGATTTTCATTCATCCGATCAACCCGGAGCTTACAAAGCTGTTCTCCAGGGTATTTCAGAAGATGGAAACCCAATCGTAGAACAATGCACGTTTACGGTGAGTCCTTACATTAAATAAATCATTTCAGCATCTTTATTCGTTCAGAGTAAATCATTTACTTGTATAAAACTTACAGATAGGTGTCTCCCTCCCGCATTGCTGTTAAACTTGTTTTTTTTATTAATGGATTCATCCATGCAAATCTGGCTGCACGCTTTCCGCGGATTCAGGAAATGTTTGCCATTGATAAAGGCACCCTCGGATTTGTCCTGCTGTCAACTTCGGTAGGCGCCTTAATCGCCATGCCCTTCACAGGCTGGCTCATCATACGAAACGGAAGCAGGCGCATAGGGATTATTTCGGTTTTTGTTTATTGCCTGTTTGTGCCGCTGGTTCCGCTGATGCCCGGTTTAACCGGGCTCGTGACAATTTTTTTTATTATGGGCATAACAGCCGGTATGCTGGATGTGTCTATGAATTCCCAGGCTGTAATGGTTGAACAACAACATGGCAAACCCATCATGACTTCCTTTCACGCGTTGTTTAGTTTAGGAATGGTAGCCGGGGCCGGATGCGGTGCACTCTTCATTAAATTGGGAACTACCTTACTAACTCATTTAAGCGTTATTGTTGCCCTTAGCGTTTTGGGTGCAGCGTGGGCGCGCTATCACCTGATTCATGATAAGCCGGCAGAAAAAAAAGCGGACGAGCCAGCGTTTCGTTTGCCCAATGCCGCCATGGTAGGGATTGGCGTTATCGCTTTCTGTTGTATGTTGGGCGAGGGTGCAATGGCTGACTGGAGCACAATTTATATGGAGAATATTGCACATGCCAGCAAAGCATTGGCCCCTATTGGTCTTTCTGCATTTGCATTGGCCATGACAACCGGTCGGTTTTTTGGTGATTCCGCGCGTGCCAAATTAGGTGATCGTAAGCTACTGGTAGTATGCGGACTTATCTCAACGATGGGAATTGTGTTTACTGTATTATTCATCCATCCATACGCAGTTATTTTTGGGTTATTCATCATAGGTGTGGGACTATCATCAATTGTTCCCATTGCATACAGC
>CAZNRJ010000397.1:0-3672 GCA_964574945.1 uncultured Ohtaekwangia sp.
TTTTAATGTGTGCAGCACGGTTTGAAATGCCCTGCGGTATTCAAGACTGGTAATATTTCTTTTCCAAATAATTACCGTGTTGTTGAGATTGGCATCATAATAAATTTGTGCGGCTTCACTTTCAAAGAAAACCTGCTTGCTTGTATCGGGTGGAGTAGGCAATGTAATCGTAAACGTGGTGCCCCGGTTGACTTCACTCTCCGCGTCAATCGTTCCGCCTAAGGTATCGACCTGGGTTTTCACAAGATAAAGGCCCAATCCCTTTCCATCTACATGGGTGTGAAATCTCCGGTACAGCTTAAAAAGATTTTCCCGTTGGTTTTCAATATTAAACCCCAATCCATTATCAGTTACCTGTAAAGCAATGTTACCGTCCGGTAGCGTGCTGGCTTTAACTGAAACACAAAGGGCCCGCTCGGGATGGCGGTACTTAATGGCATTGCTCAATAAATTGTACAGGATACTTTGAATCATGGCACGCAGCGAGAAAACAACACGTGCCTGCTCGAAATCAACTTCAATGGTATATTCAGGCCGAATCTGGTCACGCAGCATGGCCAGGGTTTTTTGCCATTCTTCGTTAAAGGAAATTTTTTCGCGCACCTGGTAAAGGTCGTTCCGGATATCAATGATCAAACTAAGGTCACGCAACACCTCATCCAGTTCGTAGCCGGACTTCCGGATCATCAACGCAATTTCATCGCGCTCGGGTTGGGTAAGTGGTTTGCTCATTAAGTCGGTAAGGCCCAACAAACGCGCCACCGGGCCACGCAGGTTGTGCGATACGGTATACGAGAATTGGCGCAGCTCATTATTATGGCGCACTAATTCCTGGTTGGTTTTGATAAGTGCGGCACTTTTATCTTTTACCGTTTCTTCCAATCGCTGATTGGATAGCAGCAGTTTTACCTGTTGCTCGCTGATCATCCGGTTGGCCTCGGCAATTAACTCTCGGCTTGCTTTAATTTCTTCCTGTTGATTCAACACTTCAACCGTGCGTACCTCCAATGTGTTATTAAGCTTAGTCAATTCAGAATTGCTATGCACCAACTTTTCATTCGCGTCATTAAGCTGGCGCAGCGATTCATTCAACCGTTCCTCGGCACGTTCAGTCATAATTTTTAGCGTGAGCGCCCCAAATGCCAAAACAAAATATGAAATCAGCACAATGTAATTGATATAGTAATAAGAGGGAGCGCCAAACCCACGCTGAAAGTAACCTAACCCCAAAAGATTATGAATGGGGTCAAATAACATCAGGCATAAAAAAGTAGAAATCAAACACACACCTATTTTAAATCGCTCCTTCAGGGTAAATGCAACAGCCGGCAATATGGTTGTTACCAGCATCAAAAACCGGCTATCGAAATAGGTGATGTAGCTTTGATAGCGAGCTGAATCTTTTCCGTACAGGGAAATTAACAAGGTGAGGTAAACCGGGGCGAGGCAAAAAAGTAATCGTCCGAAATTATAAAAGCTCCGGTTTATCCAAACGATGGAAATAAATAATATCCCTACCGAAATAATGTACCCCGAAGTTTTTATCCACCCGAAATAGATATACAGGATTGAAAAAAGAATCAGCGTAAGAACTGAGAAGATGCACGATAAAATATTGGTGATGTAAACACCCTGACGAATATCGTCCGGCACGGTGGTGGAGGGGGTCAACGTAAAAAACTGGCGCACCTATTTCAATTTCAATCGGAAAGATAAAGCAAATTTCTATTCAATAGATTCAGGTTTGCCATTCCCGGAGTGAGGCTTATGGCACAAATAGTGAACCAGTGTCTCTACTTACAATCTTCTATTTTTAATTAGAGAATACCCGTAAATCCAGGCGCACCCGATAGGCTTAAATCTTATAAAGCGCTAATTATCAAACATTTTGGGGGATTTTTACTATAAGTCATCTCAAAAATACTCCCCAAGAGTATCTGTCATACCGGATTTATTCCGGTATCTCGTTTTTTTGCACGGATTCCGAGATCGCGGATCGTTGTCCGCGATGACAAAGTATTTTTGAGATGATTTCTAATTACTCTATCAATTCTATAGCATTAATGTACCTTGCAACACTTTTGCCTGCCCATTTTGGGGAGTAACAGGCATCACTTGAATAACACTATGAAAAGTTTTAGAACGGAGTTTGAAGACCCGATTGTTGAAAAGGATATCCTCGACCTTGAAAAAAAGATCCGGCTCTTCAGGGAAGGAAAAATTGATAGCGAAAAATTCAGAAGCCTTCGGCTGGCACGCGGTGTATATGGACAACGGCAGCAAGGGGTTCAGATGGTGCGAGTTAAAATCCCTTATGGAAAACTGACTACGCGCCAGCTTCTTAAGATCGCAGATATTTCAGATGAATATGCAACGGGTAATTTGCACCTAACCACCCGGCAGGACATTCAAATCCATTACGTAGGCCTTGAACGAACACCCGAGTTGTGGGCTAAGTTAGAAGAAGATGATATTACGCTGCGCGAAGCCTGTGGCAATACGGTAAGGAACGTGACCGCTTCATCCATAGCAGGCATTGATCCCCATGAACTCTTTGATGTGAGCCCGTATGCAGAAGCTGTCTTCAAATATTTTCTTCGCAATCCTGTTTGCCAGGAAATGGGAAGAAAAGTTAAGATCGCATTTTCATCAAGTGAGAAAGACGATGCGTTCACATTCATTCATGATGTGGGTCTTATTCCAAAAATTAAAAATGAAGGCAATGAAACAATTCGTGGTTTTAAAGTAGTGGTAGGCGGTGGCTTGGGGTCGCAACCTTTTCTTGCGAAAACCGCTTATGAATTCCTGCATGAAGATAAATTGATTCCCTTCATCGAATCGGTTCTTCGGGTTTTTGATCGGTATGGTGAGCGTGCACAGCGCAATAAAGCGCGACTTAAATTTCTGATCGATAAAATCGGGTTTGAAGAATTTCTTCATCTCGCAAAAGAGGAACACAAAGCTTTAAAAAATAAAACAGTTAAAATTAATACTGAAAGTAAAGATGAAGCGCCAGTTGTTCAGATTGCCGAAGTTTTAAAACAAGCCTCTGATACATCAAAATATAAAGCGTGGCTTGCTACCAATGTATTTGAGCAAAAACAGGAAGGATGCTTCGGTGTTTTTATTAAAGTTCAATTGGGTGATATAAAAACAGGAACAGCCCGGGCGCTTGCCGCAATTGCAAAAAATTATGCAGCTGATGACATTCGCGTCACCATCAATCAAGGCCTGCTGCTCAAGTTTATCCCAAAAGAAAACCTGGAAACTGTATTTGAAGAACTGGATGCCATTGGCCTTGCCGAACCCGGGTTCGACAGCACGGCTGATATAACAGCTTGCCCGGGAACAGACACGTGTAACCTGGGTATTTCCAGCAGTACCGGAATTTCCATTGAATTAGAAAGAATCATTAAAGAAGAATATCCCGACCTGATCTATAACGGGGATATCAAAATTAAAATCAGCGGGTGCATGAATTCGTGCGGCCAGCACGGAATCGCCAACATTGGCTTTCATGGAAGCAGCATGCGAGCGGGAGTAAACACGGTGCCGGCCATGCTTGTGCTGTTAGGCGGTGGCATTACCGGAAACGGAACCGGACGGATTTCAGATAAGCTGTTCAAGGTTCCGAGCAAACGCGGACCTGATGTGCTGCGCACCTTACTTAAT
>CAZNRJ010000398.1:0-3667 GCA_964574945.1 uncultured Ohtaekwangia sp.
TACTTTTAGCTTACGGCCAGCCAAAGGCATCTATCAAAAGATTGCAGGAAGGAGGTTTAAACCTTTCAAAGACAACAGGAGAAATTATTTGGAAGAAGAAACTGTTTTTCAAACCAGTGAAAGGCGAAGATTTGCACGTGTTGATTGATACTATCAAGGCTGACGACAAAGCCATTAAACACGACCCGCGCTTTATTATTGTTACAGATTTTCAAACATTGCTGGCAATAGACAGGAAAACATCTGATACACTTGATATACCGATACTTGAAATAGCAAAGCACTTCGATTTCTTCTTACCCTGGGCAGGCATGGAAAAAGCGCAGCACCAGAATGAAAACCCTGCCGATGTAAAAGCAGCGGAACGGATGGCGAAGCTGTATGACGAAATAAAAAAAGACAACCCAACGAAAACACCCGAAGAAGTACACAACCTCAATGTGTTTCTTTCGCGGTTGCTGTTTTGTTTCTTCGCTGAGGACACAGGCATCTTTGAAAAGGTGCAGTTCACTAATGCCATTAGCAGCCACACACAAACTGACGGGAGCGACTTACAAGATTATCTCGACAAGCTGTTTGTGGTAATGAATACTGAAAACAGCAAACGCAAAAACTTACCGCACTACCTCGATGCCTTTCCGTATGTTAATGGCGGATTATTCAGGAACAAGAATCATGCTCCGGCCTTTACCAGAAGAAGCAGACAGGCACTTATTGACAGTGGTCAACTAGAATGGAAGGATATCAACCCTGATATTTTTGGTTCAATGATCCAGGCGGTGATTACCCCTGAACACCGTGGCGGATTAGGAATGCACTACACCAGCGTGCCTAACATTATGAAAGTAATTGAGCCGCTTTTTTTGAATGAATTGAACGAAGCATTTGAAGCAGCTAAAGGAAATAAAAAAGCACTAAACCAATTACTACAGCGTATTTGGAACATTAAACTCTTTGATCCCGCTTGCGGTAGTGGCAACTTTTTAATTATTGCCTACAAAGAACTGCGAAGACTTGAAATGACAATCTTTAAGGCGTTGAGCAGTCTTGCATTTTCAAACATTAACCTCAGCAACTTTTACGGTATTGAGTTAGACGACTTTGCTCATGAGATAGCAACACTTTCCCTTTGGCTCGCAGAACACCAAATGAACCAGGAGTTCTTCAAGGAGTTCGGAAGAACAAAACCCGCCTTGCCATTAAAAGAAACAGGAAATATTGTGCGGGATAACGCCACAAGAATTGATTGGGAAGCGGTATGCCCAAAGAAAGAAGGCGATGAGATTTATATTTTAGGTAATCCACCTTATCTGGGTTTTAAAATGCAGAACAAAACTCAGAAGGAAGAGATAATAGGCGTCTTTAATGGCATAGAGGGATTCAAGAAGTTAGATTACATATCGTGTTGGTTCTTGAAATCAGCCGAATTCATTGAGGGGACTCATAATAGTTTTGCATTTGTGTCAACAAATTCTGTTTGTCAGGGAGAACATGTAAGTCTTTTATGGCCCAATATTTTTAACAAAGGATTAGAAATTGGATTTGCGCACACTTCATTCAAATGGGATAATAATGCCAAAAACAATGCCGGGGTTATTTGCGTAATTGTTGGCGTAAGAACTATCTCAAAAAAGAACAAGTACATTTTTAGCGAGGGAAAATCAACCCTTGTTAAATCCATCAATTCATATTTATCAGCTAGCGGAAATGATATTGTTTATAAAAGAAACTCACCGATTTCAGATTTCCCGAAAATGTTTTTAGGGAATATGCCTAAGGATGATGGAAATTTAATTCTAACTACAGAAGAAAAAAATAATCTTTTAAGAGCCCATCCGGAATGTTCTAACATTATTCGCCTCTTAGTAGGAGCTTATGAATTTCTTAACGGTGGCGAACGATGGTGTCTATGGATAAAAAAGGAAAATCTTAATGAGGCTACTAAAATTAAACAAGTTAATGATCGCATAAATAAAGTAAAGGATTTTCGTTTAGCAAGTACAGATACTGCTGCAAATGAAATGGGAAGAACTCCTTATAAATTCAGAGAGCAACATGAGCCAAAAAACTTTTCAATCATCATTCCGACAGTGACATCAGAAAGAAGAACCTATATTCCATTAGGCTACCTCAATAAGGATGCTGTTATCGTAGCTCCAAACAATGCCATTTATGATCCAGAGGGATACATCTTTAGTGTTTTATCGTCCAAAATGCATATGGCATGGGTTAAGACTTTTGCTGGCCGTTTAAAAACAGACTATCGTTACTCGTCAGCACTTTGTTATAATACATTCCCGTTTCCACCGATTTCTCAAACTCAAAAGCAAGAGCTAGAAAAAAACGTTTATCGAATTTTAGAAGAACGCGAGAATCATTCGGAAAAAACATTGGCTCAGCTTTATGACCCTAATAAAATGCCACCAGGATTAAAAGAAGCACATCATCAAAATGACCTTGCAGTAGAACGTTGTTATAGAAGTAAGCCGTTTGAAACAGACGAGGAACGCCTAGGATATTTATTCAAGCTCTACGAACAAATGATAGCCGAAGAGCAGACCAAAGGGACTTTGTTTGAAGTGGAGAAAAAATCTAAAAGGAAAAAGAAATAGTTACCTGGGGACAGGTTGTCCCCACCTAAATAAAAATGGCGTATGAGTAACATTAAATTATTTGAAAGCAAGCAAGTGCGCAGCTTATGGGATGAGAAGGAAGAACAATGGTACTTTTCCGTTGTCGATGTAGTGGAGATTCTTACAGACAGTCCAGACCCAAAGGATTACTGGTATAGAATGAAAAAGCGCGAAAAACTCTCAGGAATCGAGTTATCGACAATTTGTCGACAACTGAAAATAGAATCATCCGATGGCAAAAAATACAAGACTGACTGCGCTAATACACAAGGCTTATTAAGAATCATCCAATCCATTCCTTCGGCTAAAGCAGAACCTTTTAAACAGTGGTTGGCAAAAGTGGGCTATGAGCGCATACAGGAAATTGCAGACCCTGCACAAAGCTTAGACAGGGCAAGGGAAAACTGGCAAAAATTGGGGCGCAGCGAAAAATGGATTCAGCAGCGCATGACGGGGCAGGAAACCCGAAACAAGCTAACGGATTATTGGAAAGAGAGTGGCGTACAAAAAGCAGATGAATTTGCCATGCTCACCAACATCATTCATCAGGAGTGGACGGGCTTAACCGTGAAAAAGCATAAAGATTTAAAAGGGCTGAAATCACAAAACCTTCGCGATCACATGAACGAAGCGGAGTTGATCTTTACAGCCCTGGCCGAGCTGTCAACACGGCAAATAGCAGAAACGGAACAGGCGAAAGGGCTAATGGAAAATGCACAGGCCAGTAAAAAAGGTGGCGCTGTGGCCAAGAATGCCCGAAAGGAATTGGAGGCAAAAACAGGTAAGAGTGTAGTAACAGGCGAAAATTTTTTACCGCCCGCCAAAGAGAAAAAAACATTGCCACCTTCACCTAAAAAGAAAAAGAAATAACCATGCCCGATATAGTACACGTAACCTACGCCCAAACAGGGCAAAGCTCCAAGATCAATACCTTGGGCATGCGCGAAATGCAGGAGAAAGCCTATCAGGCACGCGATGCGCAATATCTTTTGTTGAAAGCACCGCCAGCTTCGGGCAAGTCGCGTGCGTTAATG
>CAZNRJ010000399.1:0-3660 GCA_964574945.1 uncultured Ohtaekwangia sp.
CACTCACGGTAGTAGGCGTTGTAGAAAACTTTCATTTCGAGTCGCTGAAAGAAAACATTGGCGCGGTGATGATATTTCTAAGTAAACGACCACAGGGAAATCTCTCTTTTCGCTTCCAATCGCAGGACACCAAAGCTGTGATTGACCTGCTGGAATCAAAATGGAAAGAGATGGCCCCCGGGCAGCCATTTACTTATTCTTTTTTAGACGACCGGTTCGGTAATATGTATGCGGCAGAAACACGCCTCGGTAAAGTGTTTGGCATTTTTGCAGGCTTTGCCATCATCATTGCCTGTTTGGGATTGTTCGCGCTTACTGCATTCACAGCCGAACAACGCACCAAAGAAATTGGTATTCGAAAAGTGTTGGGAGCCAGCGTTACAAGTATCATCCTCCTGCTCTCGAAAGAGTTTGGCAAGCTGGTGCTGATTGCCTTTGTGCTGGCGGTGCCGTTTGCCTGGTATGGCATTGATTGGTGGCTGAAGGATTACACCTATAAAACTGAAATTGGCGTAGGCTTATATTTACTGGCGGGCATCGCGGCCTTTATAATTGCGTGGGCCACTATGAGTTTTCAATCGTTTAAAGCTGCGAGCAACGATCCGGTGAAATCGTTGCGGAGTGAGTAATAGTTACTCCTTTATCTTAACGGATAAAAACAAAGAGACAGGTAATGTTAAAATAAAGTCATTCGACTTCTGATTTGAGTTAGGCTGGCCTGTGCTGATTGTTTGCGATCCTTTTGTGAACTGTAAGTAATAGGTTGCTTCTGTGCCTAAAAAAACTCTCTGGCTAATGCCGAACATAAGCCCAATACGCGGGCCAAATCCCCAAAAACTACTTTTGTCTTCTATTTCTATAAACGGGCCGTTTTGACTGCTCTTTGTATGCAGTTTAGTGCCGCCAAAAGTAAGATCGTATCCGTGAAGGGCAATCCATCGTTTTCCCAAATTGCTTTTACGTTCATATCCGATTCGAAAAGTAACTGAACGATTGAGGCTTTCCCGAATGGTATTATTTGAATTATCTGTGAACTTACTTCTTCCATAAGCTAACCCATAACTCACTCCCCTTCCTGTCTTTCGGGAGTTGCTGGAATATTGAATTTGGTAAGGACTGCCGGCAACATTATTATTTGAATTCAGGTCAATGATTTGTTGCAGCAGTTGATTGATCTCTAAACCAAAGTATCTGACTGCATTAGGGGATTTACCGGTTTTTGCCGGAGGCGCAGTATTCTTTATTTGTGTGGGAGGGTCAATCGTGTTAAGTGAATTTAAGTTGGTAGCTTCTTTAGTATTTCGTTGGTAGCTTACAAAAGGTAACCCGGTACATTTATTTTCTAAAAGAAAGTGTTTCACTAAATCTTCTTCGGTGTAACTCAATTCACTAAAGTGACCTGATAAATTGCCTGAACAATTTACCTCTTCAAACAAAACCTGTTTAAACGAATCGTTTACTTCAACCCGGTCTGTTGTTTTATACTTTTTAAAAACCAATTGTTCAATGGGCACGCTTTCAGTACTATAGAAGTATCTTTTTAATCCTTCGTATTCATACACATAGAGATTTGAAACCCCCTCAACAAGAGTCCATAAAAAAACTTCCTGGTTACTCCATTCAGGATCACGCGTATAACTGAGCAGGGCAGGTGTGTCTTCGGAAAGATCAATCTGAATTTGTGTATGAATAATTTTAAACGCGCCCGTCACACTCAGTTCAGAAATTTCGGCAAGCGGCTTGCTTTGTGCAGGCTCTTTATCGCTATACCGATAGGTTACATAACCATTTGCGCGCCATTCTTCGGTGAGGATATAACATTCTGTTTTTTGACCGCTGCGATCAATGAAGTACCCCTTCTCAAATACGCTTTGAGCTAAACCGGAGAGAGCAGAAAAAATTAATCCGATAAAAAGTAGTGGAGTGTTACAACTCACGAGCGCGAAGTTTCAGAAGTTATTTGACTTTAAATGGATTCGATAATTTCGGATCGGTGATCATTTCATAGTCGGTAAGCGTAGTTAAAAAAGAAACAATAGCTTTTACTTCGGCATCCGTCATGTTCATTTGCTTTGCTTTTCCGTTCTCCCTCAATCGATCATCTAAATTTGTGCTATTGACAATACCCCTACTGTAATGTTCCATCACCTCTTCAAGCGTTTTAAAACGGCCGTCATGCATATAGGGCCCGGTAAGCTGAACATTTCTTAATGATGGAATTTTAAACATTCCCGCTTGCGTTGAATTTCCGGTAATGCTTGACATACCCATATCTTTTGGGTTTGCATCCAATCCGATATCAGCAAAACCATTTGACTCGTGGCAACTGTTACAATTGAACTTATCAAAGAAAAGCTGACGCCCCAACTCCTCGATAGCTGTCAACTGATGGCCAACATTAGGAACGTTATTATTAGTAAGGTCATTAGTAAAGGCAAAGGTTACAGACTTATCAAATTTTGATTGATTGGAACGAATGCTCAATAAGAACGCACTTAGCCCGGTGGCAATTTTTTCTTTTGTTATTTCTTCGTTGCCAAAGGCATTGTTAAACAACGTATTGTACTCTTTGATTGAAGATAACTTTTGGGCAAGTACGTCTAAGTCAGAAATTCCCATTTCAATATGGTTCATAATGGGCCTTGTTACCATGATTGCCAGGTCATTCTCGCGGCCATCCCAAAACAATTTAGTAGGCTGGGTAAAAAAATCGGGCGACACAATAACTCCCGGAAGGTAAGCACCGACATCAGGAATGAATGTGTTTGTTTTTAATGAATCGGATGAAAAATCTACCAATGTATTTTCAAGGTTAAACACAGTGGAAATAATATTTTGAATGGGCATGGAGTTGCGCGGAGTGATGCGATTTTCAAAACCGCGACTAAAGGCCGTATTGTCGGAGAAAGCAAGGCCTTGCTTGTGGCAACTGGCACAGGAAACACTGTTGTTAATCGATAGCCTCGCGTCATAAAACAGAACCCTTCCCAGGGTGGGGAGATGATCCGAAGTTCCGGAAACATTATATGAAAAAGGCACTTCCGGCAAATCCAAAATCATTTCCCTTTGGCTTCCCATTTCGAAGGGATCGCAGGCGGCTAACGACAGGATGCAGGTAAGGCTCAGTAATTTGATCGCTTTCATTGGTTTGGCATTTTTCAAAAACGAATACTTAATTATGAAGATAAGGACTTTTTTGATTTGACACCAGTTTCCTCAAAACCGTTGGAACGGACCTAAGATTTATTTCAGGAGGGTAAATTTTGATCACGAACTATTACCGACTTACATATAAACGCCACGAAGACTCTAAGACACTAAGTTTTCATCGGATTGCATTCAAAATGAATATTTTTTCGTGGCTCTTTGTGCCTTAAGTGGCAAAATCTACGTAACGTCAGTTATTAAGAGGGTTGCCTATTCGTATCGCAATGCCTTTACTGGATTGGCACGTGCCGAACGAATGGTATGAAAACTAATCGTTATGAGCGCAATCGCCATGGCAATTGCCCCGCCCAATAAAAACAGCAATGGATTTATTCCAATACGATACGCAAATTGTTGGAGCCAGCTATGCAGGAAATAATAGGTTACAGGGCTTACCAATACAAATGATAAAATTATCAATAAGGCAAAGTTTCGGGAGAGCAGAACAGTGAT
>CAZNRJ010000400.1:0-3658 GCA_964574945.1 uncultured Ohtaekwangia sp.
TAGGTATAAAGGCAATTATGCCTACTTTTTAGAGAAGAAGTCGGACCGGGAAGAAATGCTTAAAACTGAAGTTTCAAAGGCACGGAACCTGTTAAAGAAGGAACTTGAGTGGATGCGCAAGCAGCCCCGTGCCCGGGGAACAAAGGCCAAGTACCGCATCGATGCCTACTATGAATTGAAAGATAAAGCCTCTATAAACCTGAAGAAAGACAGGTTGGAACTGGATGTGCAGGAGGCACGGCAAGGAGGTAAGGTTCTTGAGCTTCATAACGTTTCAAAAAGTTATGGAGCATCCAAAATGGTGGACAATTTCTCTTACATTTTTAAGAAAAAAGACCGCATTGGTATTGTAGGGAAAAATGGAGTTGGTAAATCTACTTTTCTTGATTTGCTGACAGGTGCATCCAAACCCGATTCAGGTGAATTGATTCCCGGAGTGACCACAAAGATCGGATACTTTACACAAGAAGTTGAAGACCTCAATCCGGCACACCGGGTTATTGAAGAAGTTAAAGAGATTGCTGAGTTCATTACCCTTGCAGATGGTTCGCAAATTTCTGCTTCAAAATTTTTGGATACATTCCTATTCCCACCGGAGAAGCAATACAACATCATTGAAAAATTAAGTGGTGGGGAAAAGAAACGCCTTCAGCTTTTAAAGGTGCTGGTTCGCAATCCAAATTTTTTAGTGTTGGATGAACCCACGAATGATTTTGATATCGACACACTCAATGTGCTGGAAGATTTTCTTGAGAAGTTTAATGGCTGCCTCGTACTTGTATCGCACGACAGGTACTTCATGGATCACCTGGTGGAAGAACTGTTCATCTTCGAAGGTGATGGGGTTATCCGGCCTTTTAATGGAAACTACTCTGACTACCGCACCTGGCTGGAAGAAAGGGAAGAAGTTGTGGAAAACAGGCCTGTCACCATTCCCGCCAAGGAAGTAAAGGAAACTGGTAAGAAGTTGTCTTTTAAGGAAAAACAGGAGTTTGAAAGCTTACAGGGCGAAATTCAGTCTCTTGAAAAGCAGAAGGTTGACCTTACGGCAATACTTAACAGCGGAATAACCGACCATATAAAGTTGCAGGAAATTGCCGTGCAAATTCAACAGGTAAATGACCAGATTGAGAGCAAGACCTTTCGTTGGCTGGAGTTATCAGAAGTTAATTAATTCAATACATACAATCGTTAGTGGAACCTCAAAAATACTTCTCGTTAAAGTCGATTTTTTAGCTGTATCTTTGCAGGAATAACTAAGTGAATAAAGTGAATCAGGCCCAGGTAATTGTCATCTATCAACCACTGCTTCATCGGATAGCTTATAACCTCCTGCGTTGTAAGGCCGATGCAGAAGACATTGTACAGGATACTTTTGTAAAATGGCTTAGCATTGATCATCAAAAGATCGAAAATACAAGGGCCTATTTGATTAAAGCGGTTACCAACAATTGCCTAAAGCATCTTCAGGCGCTCAAGAAAAAGAAAGAGGAGTATTGGGATTCTATTCAGTTATCTGAATTGGTTGTAAAGTTTAAAGAGTCTGATTTTGCACACATTGACCTTGAAAAGGAGCTCTCTGCAGCTTTTAAGGTAATTCAGGCTAAGTTAGAGCCCCTGGAACGTGCCGCCTACCTTCTTAAAGAAGTGTTTGATTTTGATTACGAAGCCATTCAGAAAGTGCTTGATAAGAAGGCAGATCATTGCCGTCAACTTTTTAGCCGGGCCCGTAAGAAGCTGAATGATGAGAGCGATAAAATTAAAATAAGCCTTCCGGATACCTCACATCTCTTCGAAAGCTTCAAAAATGCCTGTTATTTGGACAATGCTGCTGATTTTGTCCAGCATTTGAAGTCTGATATTGCGGGTGCCCTTCAAAAGAAAAAATAATTTACTGATTTTGTCACACGGCCACAAGTTTGCGGTCTTACAGTTAATTGGCCTCAAATTGGGGCTATTAATGATTTAACCTACCTAACCTTTATGAAGGAGATTTTGATTTTTTTTGTTGCTCACTGGTACCTTTCCTTGTTTTTTCAAACGTTTTTCCTGCATCGATACGCAGCGCATAAAGCGTTCACAATGAATAAGTTTACCGAGAAAGTGGTTTACATCCTTACCTGGATTTTCCAGGGTTCAAATTACCTGAGTCCTTATGGGTACGGGGTTATGCACCGCATGCACCACGCTTTCGCGGATACCGAAAACGATCCGCATTCACCAAAATATGATGAAACCATCTGGAACATGATGTGGAAGACTAAAACGATATATTCGGATATAGCCAATAAAAAAATAACTGTTGAAAAGCGCTTTACTGAGGGGGTTCCTGATTGGATAGCTTTTGACAAATTTGCCAGGTCATGGCCTTCAAGGCTGTTTTGGGGCATCCTGTATGTTGCCTTTTACTTTCAGTTTGCAGCCTACTGGTGGTTGTGGCTGCTGTTGCCGATCCACTTCCTGATGAGCCCTATTCATGGTGCTATCATTAATTGGTTCGCACATAAATATGGCTATAGAAACTTCCCTGTGGGGGATACTTCAAGGAACTTCCTGCCGGTCGATTTCTTAATGATGGGCGAGAGTTATCATAATAATCATCACAAATTTGGCTCACGGGCTAATTTTGGAGGAATTCGCTGGCATGAACTTGACCCCACTTACATGGTTATTCTTTTGCTTGATAAACTGCGAATTATCCGCATAGCGCAACAAAAGGAGATAGTTATGGAACGTGTAAAGAAGGCTGCCTAAGGGGCATTTAGTAAAATCAAATTTAATTGCTACCTTTACGCCTTAAATTTTTATAACAACAAATCACAATGAAAGAAGGAACAGTAAAATTCTTTAACGAAACCAAAGGATTCGGTTTTGTAAAAGAAACATCAACAGGTCAAGAGTATTTCGTACACGTATCAGGTCTTGTAGACCAGGTTCGTGAAAACGATTCAATCACTTTTGAATTAAAGGAAGGGAAAAAAGGTTTGAATGCAGTTAACGTTCGCGTTACTAATTAATACACCTGATTTTTTCAAGGGAAAGCCCCGCAGTTATGCGGGGCTTTTTTTATGAAATCATTTTGAAATATGAGCATTAACAAATTTGAATGCGTTTATTTATCTTTCATACCTCAGAATATATTAATCATTGAATTTACAAATGAATAAATATCTCGCTATTCTCAATGTTCGTACGGTCTATGCAATCGGCATCTCAGTATTCGTTTCTTATGTCACGCTTGCGCTTGATTTTCAGTACAACTACGATCTTGCTTTAATAAGTATAGCCATTATTTTTCCCTTGGTCTTTACCATTCGAAGCGCCTTTAGAAGAAGGGAGAAGGCATTGGAGTATTTAAGCAGGTTTAAAGCCGGGCTGATCACCGTTCGGGATTCATTTTTAGAAAACAGAAAGCTTGACGAAGCAAGAAAGGCAGAGGCCCAGGGAATTGTGGAGGAAATCAGTGCAGCTTTAAATAACTACCTGGGCAACAGGACTGCTACAAAGGAAGATGTTCATCAAAAGATTAAAAAAGTGTTTGACTTTATTAAAACGAACAATGAACTCATTGGCAGCGGCACTGCATTAAAAATCTTCCGCTTTATGAAAGAGGTCCATTATAGTTCGGAAAATATTATTGCCGTGAACCAGCATCACA
>CAZNRJ010000401.1:0-3641 GCA_964574945.1 uncultured Ohtaekwangia sp.
GAGCGTGTTAAAAACTGATGATAACCATTATTATGTCAACCAGTGGATAAGTGAAAATAACTCGGGGATTATTGAGTTCAACAGCGGGCTGAATGTTGTGCGTTACCTTAAAGGTGATAATCTTCACATACGTTGTTTCCGTCAACTCGACAACGGTGTTATATGGTTCTCAGATGACCACCAGTTCCTGGGTAAAATAGTAAACAACCAGCTTGAGTTTATTAAGAAACCTTCAGCATTGGCCGGGTTTGAAATTATTTCATTTATAAAAGCAAGCGACCATGAATTGTGGATTGCGGGAACCAAAGGCCTGGTTAAAATGGACACGCTTGGTGAGCACGTACAGGTTATCCCTGAACTTTTAAAATACAACTGTCCGATGCTTATACCGCGATAGTAAGGGAATGGTTTGGGTTGGCTCTTACGGAAAAGGATTTTATGCGATCCATAATGGCCGACTGATTTCTATGCCCTTGGATAAGAATAATTACCTGGGCATGGCACACACTTTTCTCGAAGATCAACATGGGTATTTATGGATTACAACCAACCGGGGATTATTCCAGGTTTCACAGGAGGAAATTTACAAGTATCTCGAAAATCCCACCCATGTTCCGTACTATCATTACTATGACAATTCTGATGGCCTCTTGACCAACGAATTTAATGGCGGATGTAACCCTTCCGGGATTAAATTAAACAATGGAAAATTCTCTTTTCCTTCCCTGAAATCGTTAGTACAGTTTCATCCGGACTCGATTAAGCCCATCCTTCCCAAGTCCCGTATCTTCATTGAAGCCATATTCGCTGATTCAATGAAGATCGATCCCTCCGCTGCGTTGAACTTGCCGGAAAACATTAATCGCCTTCAATTTCATGTTTCATCCCCGTATTTTGGCAATGCTTACAACCAGCAAATTGAATATCAATTAAACGGACTGGACAGCATCTGGTATCCCGTTAATGAAGATGGGATAATACTGTTCAATCGGCTCACTTCAGGGAAGTATAAGCTTATGCTTCGTAAAAAGAGCGGCTTTGGAGAAAATGATCTGATAGTCAATCAACTTTCGTTCGAAATTGTACCCGCATTTTATTCGCGCTGGGCCTTCAAAAGTTTACTGGCAGCACTATTCCTGCTGATATGCTATTTTATGTACCGGTTTCGCATCAGGTTTATTCTGAACCAGAAAAGGCTGCTTGAGAACGAGGTGCTCAACCGTACCCTGGAGCAGAAATTATTAATTGAAAACCTTGAGAACACAATTGCTGAACTGGATAATTCGAACGAACAGTTATATCAAAATAAAGTTTTTAAAGAAAGGCTGACGATGATCATTATGCATGACCTTCAATCGCCTCTACGCTTTCTGTATGATGCAACCCGCAGGGCTCATGAACAGTACAAGTATTCGGAATTAAGCGAAATTAATTTAGAACTCTTTAACGCGACCGGTAAAATATACAGTTTTGTAAATGACTTTGGATGGTGGCTTAATTCATTAGGAGAGAACTTTAAGCCGCAATACGAATTGATCGATCTGTCCGTACTGTTAGAAGAGTTAAATCAATTCTTTTCCGAACAACTGAAGGTCAATCGAAATAAACTGTTTTTTTCCTTTACGGATATTCAATTCATTACTTCAGACAGACAGCTTCTGAAAATCATCCTTCGCAATATCCTGGACAATGCCAATAAACACACTTTGAATGGCAGAATAGAAATAAAAACCTCAAGTTGTCACGGCTTGGGGAAAATTGAAATCAGCGACACCGGTTCAGGGATCGACCATGCATTATTAGCAAAACTTCAAGCCCGCCTGAAAGAAAAATCGATTGATTATTCCGAGGTTCAGAATGGATTTGGTTTCCGGTTCATAGCCGATCTTAGTCATTTGCTGAATTTAGATATTAGTTTAACAAGTGAAAAAGGAATTGGCACAGTGGTAACTGTAACAAATCTTAAAATAACCACAAAGCCATCCATAGAAGTGATTAGTAAACAGAATTTTTCCTAACTTGTAGATGCAGATTACACCCCTGATATGAAAAGGATACTCCTTGCCGATGATCATAGCATTGTGCGATCAGGTGTTAAATCCCTGATTAAGGAGAACCTTGCCCGTGTACAGATAGACGAGGCGGGAACAGAGGATGAAATTTTAAAATTTCTAAAGGCCTCCGTTTACAATTTAATTATATTGGATGTTAATATTCCCAATGCTGATTTCTCAAAGCTAATGCATAGGATGTCGATGGTTGGCACCAATTCAAATGTGCTGGTTTTTTCAATGTATCCTGAAGAGGTTTACGGTGTTCGGTGCTTACAAATGGGAGCAAAAGGATATTTGCGTAAAACAGCACCGAATGAAGAAATTTTGCTGGCTATTAACAGGGTGCTGGATGGAAAAAAATACATAAGCGAATGCCTCATTGAACTGCTGTCCGTTTCGCCTTTTGAAAAAAAAATGTCCAGTCCTTTTACCAGTCTTTCAGACAGGGAGCTTGAAATTGCCAAGCATCTTAATAATGGAAAAACACTATCTGAAATCGTGGATATTTTAAAAATTCAATATTCAACAGCGAATACCTATAAACGAAGAATTTTCGAAAAACTCAATGTCCATAGTGTGCTGTCCTTATCCAGGCTCATGGAGACTTTTAAAATTTAATTCCATGCATTTGTATGCTTAAAGTATTGCGAACGAGTAAAAGCAATAAATCATCACAGACCCGTCAGGTATTGATCTCACGGGCAGCGTAATTAACTATTCATGAAGAAAGAAATTCTTACAGGTTTTCTTTTGCTTACGGTGGTCTTATTCGTAAAGGCCCAGCAAGCTGTAACCACAAACAAACATTTTTCAATAGGTAGTTACGGAAGGGCAGGGATCGCGCGAAGCGATAACATACAATATCCCCGATCCCTCAACTTAAATGGCATGGGCTCTATTGGAGGGCGAATGGAGGAAGCAGACTACTTTGAATTGGCAACGGCACTGCACTTTGCTCCGGCACGCGCTTCCGATACAACACAGATAACAATCCAATCGCGGATGGCTTTGTACACAACGCAAGGCCAAATTATTGGTAATGTCACGAGCCAATCGTATGGTGGTATTACAGCTGCCTTGCCTGAACTTTTTGCAGAAGCCAGAAACATTATGGGAAGTCCGTGGAGTGTTTGGGTAGGCGCACGGTTCTTTCGTGGGGCTGACATCCATATTGCTGACCATTTTTACTTTGATGATCACAGCTCGCAGGGATTTGGCATACAGCGGAAGAATACTCAGTTTTCCATAATGTATCCGACCGCAGTCGATACTGCCTCTTCCCTTCCACCTTACTTTTATCTGAACATTGTTAACGGTACTCCTGTATTAGGACTGCGCAACCGATCGGTCTACATTTTGGAACATACTGTTCCACTCAAAACCGGATATGTAAAACTAATGGGAGAATACCATCAATTAGCCAAGGGTACTTTAGCAGATACCACAACAAGTTTAAATTATCCATCTGACTATGGGTATGTTCTCGGTGCCAAGTATAAACGAAACCTGGCAACGAATTTACCCGGTTCCTATTATGATTTTAGTATTCGGTATGGCGCTGGTATTGCCAATGGGGGTGATGGTGGT
>CAZNRJ010000402.1:0-2404 GCA_964574945.1 uncultured Ohtaekwangia sp.
AAACACGTGAAGACGCTGTATTGGATCAGGTAAAAGCTATTTTGGGAGAAAACGACAAAGATTTTTGGGACACGCTGGACAATGCAACTCAGGATTCAATTCTTCGGGGCAAGGATCAAAGTCAAAAAGGCCAGACCCGACCGCATGAAGAAGTAATGACAGCGCTCAAATCCCGCTTTTAAAAGAATGAGATGAGTTACTCTATTGAGTGGTCAGAGGAGGCTGAGACAACGTATATAGAAATATTATTGTATCTGGAGGAAAAATGGACAATACGGGAAGTGCGCAATTTTATGGCACGCACCGAAGAAGTGTTGGGTTTCATAGATAAAAATCCTGGGATATATCCCCATTCTGAAAAACAGAAAATATATCGTGCGGTAGTTACTACCCAGGTCAGTCTCTATTATGAAGTCCTTGGGCGAAAAATTATACTGCTCAGCTTCTCTGACAACCGTCAAGACCCAGATAAGCGGAAGTTCTGAAGTTTTTAAAAATTCAAAATCATAGCTTCTTCCTATTTTTACCTGAACTTTGAACCTGTCTGCGGCAAGCAGGCATGAAACTTTAAATTTTGAATTTATTCTACCCTTCTTCCTGGCAAGACTACGAACTTCTCGACAGTGGAGGTTTTGAAAAATTAGAGCGTTTTGGAAAAGTGATTCTTATCCGGCCCGAGCCGCAAGCCATTTGGGAACGTGTACTTTCAGAACCGGATTGGAAAAAACAGGCGCATGCCCACTTTACACGCGAGCAAAAAGATAATTTTCGTTTTGGTGATGAAGTAAAAGGCGGGTGGGTTAAACTCAAATCAATGCCAGACAGTTGGCAGGTGAATTATCAATACCAATCGTTGAACATAACCTTGCGTTTAGCGCCTACCGGTTTTGGTCACGTGGGCCTTTTTCCGGAACAAGGATCAAACTGGAATTTTATTTTTGATACCATCTCAAGTTGGAAGATTAAAAATCCAAGAGTACTTAACCTGTTTGCTTACACAGGAGCCGCAAGTGTGGTGGCCCGTGCGGCAGGTGCAGATGTAACCCATGTAGACGCTTCGCGGCCCGGATTGAACTGGGCCAATCAAAACATGCAATTGAATGATCAGAAAGACATTCGTTGGGTATATGAAGATGCGCTCAAGTTTGTGAAGCGTGAAGTGAAGCGCGGAAATAAATACAACGGTATTATCATGGACCCGCCACCGTATGGTCGTGGTCCGGAAGGTGAGAAGTGGACGTTGCAGGAAAAACTCAATGAATTGATTTCGTTGGCAAGCCAGTTGCTGGAGCCTGAAAATTCATTTTTCATTCTTTCTATGTATGCGGTGGGCTTATCGCATTTGGTGGGATTGAACGTGGTGCAAACTCATTTTGATGTTAAAACACCTGAGTGCGGAGAGTTTTTTCTTAAATCGAAAACCGGGCGCGATTTACCAATGGGGACTTTTTTGCGGTTTAGCCGATAATACTTAATCCACATCAACTTTTTTCATTTTGCCTGCATCTGATATCAAATACCGAGCATTGATCAGGCTTATATTTCTTTTATTGCTTTTTGTTTCCAACACATTAGTTGCCCAAAAAATTTACCGGGGCATTGTTGTTGATTCAGCTTCGTTGACCAACCTGCGGGACGTACATATTTTGGTTAAGCATGCAGGCAGGGGCACTACTACAAATCCTTCAGGCAGTTTTTTGATTTCGGCCAAGTCTACCGATACCCTTGTGTTTTCCGCCATTGGCTATCATTCATTTGTGCTGCCACTCATGTTTGAGGAGGATGCCTTATTCATTTTGCTTCGTGAGAACACGTTGTTACTAAGTGAGATAACTATCACCGCCAAGCGGTTGTATCCAAATAAAATAGAAGAGCGCACGAAAGTTGCTCCTAAAAAACTAGATCCCGTGGCTGCATTTATTTCACCATTTGATTACTTCTGGAAATTGGAGCGTGAGAAACGGAAATTGTTTCGGGTAGTGGAAGAAAACAACCGAACGCAAACGTTCAGGCAAGTGATTATCGACCCTGATGTGAAATCTATTTTGATGAAGGATTATGAAGTGACGGAAGATAAGTATTACCAATTGATTGCCGAGTTTAACCAGCAACACGCAGCCGTTCATTACTTTACCGATCCGGATGCGATTATGGAAGCGCTCCATACTTTTTTTGAGAAAGCGGAAGCCCGAAAGTAGCCTGCAATGGTTTGTTACTTTTGAATGTTTGATTTAATAATGAAATCAAAAGCGCACGGCTTTAAATCCATAAATTAACCCTATCTTTGCGGCCTCAAACTCGAAAATAGCAGCGGAAAGCCACATTTATGGAAGTAAACAAGATCAGGAACATCGCGATTATCGCCCACGTTGACCACGGTAAAACAACCCTGGTAGATAAATTA
>CAZNRJ010000402.1:2414-2668 GCA_964574945.1 uncultured Ohtaekwangia sp.
ATCACGAAAATCCTGGCGAATTGATTATGGATAGCAATGACCTTGAGCGCGAGCGGGGTATCACTATTCTGGCAAAAAACGTTTCCGTACGCTATAAGGATTATAAGATCAATGTAATTGATACGCCCGGCCACAGCGACTTTGGCGGTGAAGTGGAACGTGTATTAAATATGGCCGATGGTTGTTTGCTGTTGGTGGACGCCTTTGAAGGCCCGATGCCGCAAACCCGTTTTGTATTAAGCAAGGCGATTCAT
>CAZNRJ010000402.1:2678-3627 GCA_964574945.1 uncultured Ohtaekwangia sp.
GTTACAGAAAGCTTTGGAACTGGGATTGAAACCCATTGTTGTCGTTAATAAAGTAGATAAGAAAAACTGTACGCCTGACGAAGTACATGAAGGGGTATTTGATTTGATGTTCGCACTGGATGCAACAGAAGATCAACTTAACTTCCCTACGTTTTACGGTTCGGCCAAGCAAGGTTGGATGAGTGATGATTGGAAAAAACCAACAACGGATATTACTGCCCTGATCGAAGGGATCATCGAACATATTCCTGCCCCAAAAGTGGATGAAGGAACTACACAGATGCTTATTACTTCTTTAGAATACTCATCGTTTATCGGTCGTATTGCCATTGGCCGTGTGCAACGGGGTAGTGTAAAAGCCGGTCAACAAATAGCGCTTGTAAAACGCGATGGAAAAATTTCCAAAACCCGCATCAAAGAAGTGTATGTGTTTGAAGGGTTTGAAAAGAAAAAGACAGACGAAGTGAAGGCAGGTGAAATTTGTGCCCTGGTAGGATTGGAAGGTTTTGAAATTGGTGATACCGTATCGGACATAGAAAAACCTGAAGCATTAAAGTCAATTGCGATTGATGAGCCCACCATGAGTATGCTTTTCACGATTAACAACTCACCTTTCTATGCAAAGGAAGGAAAGTTTGTTACCTCGCGCCATATTAAAGACCGTCTTGAAAAAGAACTTGAAAAGAACCTGGCGTTGCGTTTGGGTGAAACCGGTTCGGCTGATAGCTTCATGGTGTTTGGTCGCGGTGTGTTGCACTTATCTGTATTGATTGAAACCATGCGCAGGGAAGGATATGAACTTCAGATCGGTCAGCCACAGGTAATCTTCCGTGAAATTGATGGTGTAAAGAGCGAGCCTATTGAAGAACTAACGATCGACTTACCGGAAACAGATGCAGTTAAGGCAATTGAAACCGTATCGATGCGCAAAGTTGAATTGGTAAACATG
>CAZNRJ010000403.1:0-3626 GCA_964574945.1 uncultured Ohtaekwangia sp.
TTAAAATAAAAGTGCCAAGTCAATCCTTTTGTAACTACTCGTAAGTTGTAACACTGAACACTATCTATTTTCTTAATACCCATTAACTTGACAGATTTGCTTCTTTGCACCGTATGTTTGACCATTATTGGCTCAAACTCGAAATGGGGTTCATACAATCCATCATTACCTAGTTCCAATGGCGGTGTATTCTCAAAAACAAAAACTCGTTTCTTGCCGACCTGATACAACCGGGTTACATGGAGAGAATCTGAAAATGATTCGATAACAGTTGAGTCTGGCCAAATTCTGTAAATAAACGCTCTTGATGGCTCACTTTGAACTGGCACTCCATTTCCATCAAAGCTATTTTGATCATAATAACCCCTCCTTTCTATTCTTGCTGATTTAATTTTTTCCCAGTTTCTAAAATCACCAAAAGAAACCGCGTCATAATATTTATTTAATAATTCGGTTGGCGTTTGGGCCACCAATGTCTGATTAGACAATACCAGTAATACTACTACAACGTGATTTCTTAAAATAAACATAGTTTATCTTTTAGAAGACATGAGTTAGGTCAGGATTATTTAATTTATTAAAAATAACACATTTCTAAAAAATCCTCATCTATTGACCTAGCAATAACAGCCAACGGTTTGAGTTGAAAAATTCGCGTAACATTGGTTAGTCATATTTCGAGCACAATCTATCCAGCATTGGGAGGTATTAGATTCGCAACTCTGCATACATGCACCTCCTTGTCCATTTTGTCCAACCGCTGTCCAAACGCAATTAAAGCATGTCTCGCAATCCGGTAATGGGTTACCACCACGAATATTAATTAAATCTGATGAACTTAGTAAGTTTGCTGCATTCAACTTCAGGGATTTTAATATTTCTTTCATTTTGGAAAAATTAATTTTACCTACTCTTTCGCTTTTCGGATACGCGGCAACTTGGTCTGTGCCTTATTGCACCAGCAACTTATCAAATGGCAGTCCAGCCATACTGGATCGGTCAAAAAAACTTAAAATATTTTTCCCTCCCTTTACTTTATCTAAATCAATTGACAATGAACAGGGTCTTGTAAAAATGTAGCTTTGATTAGTTTGGCAGAATTCTATTGGTGCTCCCATCTCCCGCAGTTCCTTTACATCCTGCATCAACTGGCTGCGCGAGATACCCAGTTTTTCAGCAAACTCATTTGCCTTTCCTGTGGCCCTTCTGCGAATCAAATCATCCATTCGCTTCAATCGTTCAATGTATTTTAATAGGCTCATATTATTAGAATTTACAATGTTAGAATTACGATTTTACTATTTTTTAGATTTTGTTCCTGATTAGGATTGCATTTTCAAATTAGATCCGATCATTCTCAAATTCATTAACTCCCTAACTCCAGTTGATTTTTTACCAGTTCAAAGTATTTTCCTTTTGTTAATGTCAGTTCCTGATGGGTGCCTGTTTCTACAATTCTGCCCTTTTCCAATACTACAATCTGATCGGCATTTTTTACGGTGCTTAAGCGGTGGGCTATTACGAGTACCGTTTTCCCGTTAAAGAATTCGTTCAGGTTTTCCATAATTACTTTTTCGTTGTTGGCGTCTAATGCGCTGGTGGCTTCGTCAAAAAAGATAAACTCAGGGTCTTTATATACGGCACGGGCAATCAGCAGCCGCTGCTTCTGCCCCTGGCTTAACCCCACCCCGTTACTGCCCACTTTAGTATTGTAGCCGAGGGGCAATGATTCAATGTGTTCCTTAATGTTAGCTACCGTTACCGCATGCAACAGTTTTTTTCTATCTACTTCCTCTTCACCCAATGCAATGTTACGGGCAATGGTATCAGAAAAGATAAAGCCGTCCTGCATAACCGTGCCACACCGCTGCCGCCAAAGCGAGGCCGGCAGTTGGGGTAACGGCACACCGCCCAATGTTATTTTGCCTGCCTGCGGGTTATAAAATTTCAACAGCAATTTTAAGAGGGTGGTTTTACCGCTGCCGCTGGAACCTACAATGGCCGTAATTTTTCCTTCGGGGATAATCAAATCAATATCGTCAAGAACTTTGGGTGAGTGCGGGCCTTCGTATTGGAAGGAAACATCACTTAAAATAAGGGTACCGCCACCCCCCTCTTCCACCTGCGCTAAAGCTTCGGTGGACAAGCCGGAGAGGGGAGTTGGTTCTTCGTTTTCAACGGAGTGGATTTCCCCAATCCGCTCTAAACTGATTTTGGCATCCTGCCAGTCGCGGCTGAACGCAATAAACTCGTTTACCGGTGTATTCAGTTGCCCGATGATGTATTGCACGGCCAGCATCATGCCCAACGTCATTTGTCCGTCCATTACAGCCAGGGCAGCCATTACGGTAATCACCATGTTTTTGGATTCATTCAGCAACATCCCTCCTGCATCCTGTATTTGTTGAAGTTTTGTTGAATCAACATTTATTCTAAAGAGCTTTGCTTGAATGCGTTCCCATTCCCACCGCTTTTGTGTTTCGCTGCTGTTCATTTTTATTTCACTCATGCCCTGCACCGTTTGTATCAGGCTGCTTTGATTGTCGGCCATTTGTTGAAAGCGTTTGTAGTCCAACTCAGCGCGTTTTTTTAAAAACAGCAGGATAAAGACCACATAGATGCTGCTTGCACCAAAGAACACCAGGAAGATGGGGATGTTGTAAATAGCCAGCACACCACCAAAAATCACGAGGTTGAAAAATGAAAACAGGATATTGAGGGAAGAGGTGCTTAGGAACCTTTCAATGCGTGAATGGTCTTCAATCCTCCTTAAAATATCGCCAATCATTTTTCCTTCAAAGAAGGACATGGGGAGCTTGAACAACTTCACCAAAAAATCAGAAATAATAGAAATGTTGATGCGGGTGCTTAAATGAAGCAAGGTCCACCTGCGGATAAAATCTACTGCAAGGCGACCGATCAATAGCATCATCTGGCCCAACAGCACGAGGAGGATAAACTGGATGTTGTGGGTATTAATACCTACATCAACGATTGACTGGGTAAGAAACGGCAGCGCCAATTGAATCAAGCTTCCGGTAAGCAAACCAATGATTAACTGAACCAGCAGGGTACGATGGTTTTTGAGGTAGCCTATTAAATACCAAAGACTCTTGCGTTTATTTTTAACCGTTTCAGGCTCACGTTCAAAAAACTGCGGGGTAGTTTCCAGAAGCAATGCTACACCTGTCTCCTGGCCATTGTCTTTTGTTGAAAGCCAGCCTTTGTTGAATTCTTCCTTTGTAAAGGTTATTAACCCGGCTGCTGGGTCAGCAACAAAAACGTTTGTTTTGTTGATCTTATAAACAACTATAAAATGCCGCTGATACCAATGCACAATGCAAGGGAGCACGGCTTCACCTGCCAACTTATTAAAGGGTATCTTAACCCCAATGGTACGAAAGCCGATGGCTTCAGCCGCATCACTTATCCCCAGCAGGGAAACCCCCTCGCGGGTAATGAATGATTTGTTCCTTAGTTCATGCAGGGGATAATTACGGCCATAGAACTTCGATACCATTCGAAGGCAAGTGGGACCACAGTCCATTTGATCGAGTTGCTTGAACACGGGAAACACCATGTCCAAACATAGGTGTTACCGTAGGAGAGAAACAAGGGTATTTTCC
>CAZNRJ010000404.1:0-2412 GCA_964574945.1 uncultured Ohtaekwangia sp.
TTCAAAAAGAGGTGATTATCGTAAACGATTGTTCTAAAGACAATACAGAGGATGCTATTCAGAATTACAAAAAAGAAAATCCTGAATTGCCCATCAGCTATTATAAACATGAAGTTAACAAAGGAAAAGGCGCAGCGCTGCACACAGGAATCGAAAAAGCAAAAGGTGATTATGTGATCATTCAGGATGCCGATCTGGAGTATGACCCTAACGAATATAATATTTTGCTGAGACCTATTTTAGACGGTTTTGCAGATGTAGTATATGGTACTCGTTGTATGGGTGGGAAGCCTCACCGTATCTTGTTTTTCTGGCATTCTATCGGCAACCGCTGGCTCACTACCCTTTCCAATATACTTACCAACCTGAACCTTACGGATATGGAAACCTGCTACAAGCTTTTCCGAAGAGAAACCATTCAGAGGCTGAAGCTGGAAGAAAAACGCTTTGGCTTTGAACCGGAAGTAACTGCAAAAGTAGCGAGAATACCTAAGGTGCGGATTTATGAAGTAGGTATTTCTTATTATGGAAGGACGTATGAAGAAGGAAAGAAAATAGGGTGGAAAGATGGTTTCAGAGCTATTTATTGTATTTTGAAGTACAATCTTTTTAAATAAATAATGTGAATGTCGTAATTATGAACGCTTAATACTTCATTATCATCTGTTTTTCACCGAAATAATTTTCAGTTCTCCACTTTCAATTTTCAACTAAAACATGCCCGTCATTCTCCCCGTAGAAGGAATTTCTCCCAAGATACCCGAAGACTGCTTTGTAGCGCCGAATGCCACTATCGTAGGCGATGTGGAAATGGGCGCCGAATGCAGCATCTGGTTCAATGCCGTGGTGCGCGGCGATGTGAACAGCATCCGCATGGGAAATAAAGTGAATGTGCAGGACGGAGCCTGTATCCATTGCACCTATCAGAAAACAAAAACCATCATTGGGAATAATGTATCCATTGGGCATAACGCTATTGTGCACGGCTGCACGGTGGAAGACAATGTGCTCATTGGCATGGGCGCCATCGTGATGGACGGGGCAAGAATAGGCGGCAACAGCATCATAGCCGCCGGCGCAGTAGTGCTGGAAAACACCGTAGTGCCGCCGGGCAGCATCTTTGCCGGCGTACCCGCAAAGAAGGTGAAAGACATCAGCCAGGATCTGCTGAAAGGAGAAGTGGAACGCATAGCCAACAACTATGTGAAATACAGTTCCTGGTTCAAAAAATAAATCGTTAAGGATAATTTTAAAAAACTATTGCTTTAATAGAAACAAGCTATTACATTTGCTTAATTAAAATCAAACGCAAAACTACTATATGAAAAAATTGATCCTCGCTGCGTTGGCTGTTGGCTCTATTGCTACAGCACAAGCTCAGAAAGCCGGAAGCATTTTAGTTTACGGAGACCTCGGTGTCAGCAGACACGTAACTACTGTTGATGATGGTGTTCTCGGTACCCCTGATGTAGATAACATAGATTTCGGATTTAACTTTATTCCAGGTGTCGGTTATCAATTTAATAAGAACTGGACCGTTGGTATGAATCTCGGTATCATGTACAACAGAACAAGTACAGACCCTGAAACAATTGAAGAAAGAAGAAGACAATTCGGTATCGGACCTTTCGTACGTTACACTATGCCGATCAATAAAACGTTCTTTATTTATCATCAATTTAATCTTGCATACATAGATGGTAAAACTACCACGGATAATCCGTCTCCTGCTTTCGATCCGGTTTACGATTCTCACGGAGTATTTGCTAACATCCTTCCCGCTGTAGGCATCAATTTCACTAAATGCATGGCATTAAATTTCTCTTTCGGAGGCCTTCAATATGTATGGCAAAGAGAAAGTAACAATACCAATCCGGTAGAAGTTACTACTTCCAACTTTGACTTTACTTTAGGTCGTCAGTTCAGCATAGGTATTTCTGCTAACCTTGGTGGTAAAAAAGGTTTCAGCAAAAGAGACCCGGGCATGGAACACCGCCGCCACATGGATATGGATGATGATGACACGGAAATCAAAGTAAAAAGAAAGAAAGTAAGCGTTGAAGACGAAGACTAACTGAAACTTCCTTCAAACTATAAATAAATAGAAAAGGGCAGTGATCACTGCCCTTTTTGCTTGGAATAAAAACAGCATTGAATGTGGTTATATCATTTAGACATCTGTTTCAGCCTAAAATCTTACTTTTAAAACAGCTCCAAAATGGAGCAACAATTTGAAAGGCACCCACCCAAACTCCCTTAATAATAAACTTGTAATTTTGTCATAGCCCTGTAAATTTGCAAATTCAGAGTTCACACATGCATCAATTACTATTATCTGTAGATCAAAGCACACCGATCAATTATTTACCCATTGTACTGCAATTGGTCGTAGCCATCGTAACGGTCGCGTTA
>CAZNRJ010000404.1:2422-3623 GCA_964574945.1 uncultured Ohtaekwangia sp.
TTAATGCTAACAGTATCCTGGTTATTAGGCCCCAAACGCAATACCTCCGATAAGCTTGTTAACTTTGAAAGTGGTATTCCTTCTATCGGGAATGCACGCCAGCCGATGGCGATCAAATACTTTTTGGTAGCTATACTTTTTGTGCTGTTTGACGTGGAAGTGATTTTTTTCTATCCTTATGCAGTCAATTTCAGAGAGTTAGGCTTGGAAGGTTTTTATGCGGTAGTGATGTTTGTGGCCTTTTTCTTGTGTGGATTTATATACATCATCAGGAAAGGCGCGCTGAAATGGGAAGACTGATTTTTTAGTGTTGAGAGTTAAGAGCTAAGTTTTAAGTGATTGTGTAAAAATGGAAATATGAGCGACAGTATTATTAAAAATAAATCTTTCGAATTTTCTCTGGCAATAATTGACTTGTATAAAAGGTTGACAGAAGAAAAGGAGTATGTTCTTTCGAAGCAGCTACTGCGCTCTGCGACTAGTATAGGAGCTAATGTAGTAGAAGCAACTGCCGCACAATCAAAAGCAGATTTTATAGCTAAGATGTGCATTGCATCCAAAGAAAGCAGAGAAACGAGGTACTGGCTTCAACTGTTAGACCAAAGTGATTTGACAGAAATAAATATAGAAAAATATTTGCTTAGTATAGAAGAGTTAATAAAAATGCTTACCGCAGCAGTTAAAACATCACAACAAAATAATCTAAGCAAAATCACTCAAACCTCAACCCTTAAACCTCAAAACTAATATGCGTCCGGTTCAATATAATACAAATACCAAAGTGAAAATGGTGGACCTGCCCGAAGGCTATGCCGGGGAAGGTTTTTATACCACGTCGTTTGATAAGGTGGTGGGATTGGCACGGAAAAACTCGTTGTGGCCTTTGCCGTTTGCTACCTCTTGCTGTGGTATTGAGTTTATGGCTACGATGGGTTCCAACTATGATTTGGCGCGCTTCGGCAGTGAACGCATGGGCTTTACGCCACGGCAATGTGACATGCTGCTGGTAGCGGGAACGATTTCCAAAAAACTGGGCCCCATTCTTCGTAAGGTATATGTACAAATGGCTGAGCCGCGCTGGGTAGTGGCGATTGGCGCTTGTGCGAGCACAGGCGGCATTTTCGACAGCTATTCGGTATTGCAGGGCATTGACCAGGTGATACCGGTGGACGTATATGTTCCCGGATGTCCTCCCCGACCC
>CAZNRJ010000405.1:0-3567 GCA_964574945.1 uncultured Ohtaekwangia sp.
GCTTTGAGTTCATCTTCGGGATTAAGCGGGTTTTGAGGTTCCATGTTTAATATTCTTTTAGTTCCTGTTTTACGCCAAATAAAATTCAATTTTGCCCATCACAGCAACACGCATTGTGCAGGCCCCCTTTCTTTCCTTCTTATGAAACTAACAGTATAAAAATACGACTTTCATGAGATTAATTTTTTCCGTATGAAATAGCCGCCCACCAAAATCAATAGAACTATATAGACATACTTATCTTTAGACCCGGCTGTTTCCGAGTTGAGAGGTTTGAAAATACTGTACCCATTTTCATCTAACACACGGTTTATCTTTTCGATGTGATCCGCAACATTTTGTTCAAACTCGTAACTCAACTATTAAAATTGCCAACAGAACCTTATGCTGGATTTCTTCTTATCTCTGATAAAAAAATGATTCCTCCGGAAAACTTGTATTGATAATTCCAAAAACTTTCTATGCAATAATCTCTACTTCAGCGAGATTACAATTTTTCCTTTGTGATTACCGCTTCCAAAATACCGCATTGCTTCCGGGGCATGCTCCAGCGTGTAGCGATTTTCATCGATTACGCATTTTAATTTGCCAGCTTCAAAAAGTTTGTTCATGTATGCCAAATCCTTGTTTGGCTTCAGCGCTACAATGCTCACTTTCTTTTTACCCACTCTATTTATTAAACGCATGGAGAGGAAGATTTTCAAGAGGCGGGATAATTCGCCACCAACGGTAACGTACATGCCACCGGGATTTAATGCCCGCAAGTAATGGGAAATAGGCCGGTTGGTTTTAGCATCGAGTATCAGGTCGTAGGTCTGGCCGTTTTTGGTGAAGTCTTCTTTTGTGTAATCAATGCAGTGTGTTGCGCCCAACGATCTCAGCATATCTAACTTCGCAGCTTTGTCAACAACCGTTATGTCGTTCACTCCGAGTGATTGAGCAATCTGGATTCCAAATGTACCTACACCACCGCCTGCCCCGTTGATCAAAAGCTTTTGTCCGGGTTGAAGTTTTCCCTTATCAATCAACCCTTGTGAGGCCAGCATCGCGGCCTGGGGTATAGAGGCTGCTTCTTCAAAAGTCATGCTTGCCGGTTTCAATGCTAACGCTTGCTCAGGAGCGCACACATATTCGGCAAAGCCACCCCAGCGCCCACTCAGGTCGCCATACACTTCATCGCCAATCTTAAACTTTGTAACGGATCGCCCAACGGATTCAATTTTTCCAGAGATGTCGGAACCAATGATTTGTCGCTTCGGTTTGGAAAGGCCGCTCATCAACCGATTAAATGTATCGGGTTGTAGCAACGCAAAATCCCAATCGTTAACCGATACGGCATGCACGTTTATAAGGACCTCGTTATCGAGGGGCTCGGGCTTAGGTATTTCAGCTATTCGGAGAGATTCTGGCCCTCTGTATTCAGTATAAATAACTGCCTTCATGCGTATAGTTTCTTTTCGAGACGCGTAAAATTCTGTTGTTTGAGCAGGGTGACCATCGATCCGGTAACAAAGATTAAATATCAAATTTTAGTATCGTGCAAAACCAATAATGGATATTGAGTATATGAAGCCATCTCCCTTGTATAGTGCTTTTGAATAAGGTTTCCTGAATCGCGTGCAATCATTGCCACCAGTCCTGTGTCATCATTTTTGTTGAGATAAAAGTTAATTCCACTTATCACATTATTGCTGAAGACCGAAATATGCTCACTTTCAATCTCCGGTTTGAAAACAGAAAGCAGGACATTGCGTACCATTTTTGGTACGAAATTGAGTTCAGTATCTTTTGGTCGTACATTCAACACCCTTACTCTTGGCTCAATAATTAACAAGGCGATTTCCTTAAGGATGTCAAGCGTATTCTCATTTTCCAATTCGTCAAGATCGGTAGCCAAAACAATTCTATTTTTTCCCGTTTTCAGAAAGTTTTCAAACCGTGCCGCTTCCGGGATCACAAATACCGGTACCTTGATTTTCGCAATTACGTTTACGGTATTGCTGCCAATTAAAATCCTTTTCAAACCACTTGCTCCATTTGTACCCATTACAATAAGGCTGGGCTGTTGAACATCTATTATTTCCTTTAGCGCGGTGATAAAACTCCCATGTGCAATCATTGACACGCAGTTTAAATCGGGACCAAAAGACTTTTTCAAATTCGACTCGATGGCCTTTAGTTTGTTTTTTACTTCCTCCTCAACTTCGTCTTCCTGTATATTTACCACTATGATATGAGCAGAGGCTCTTTTAGATAATTCAGCCGCAAATGAAAGTGCATTGACCGATGCATCCGAGAAATCAACAGGAACAATAATTGTTTTCATAATCTTTGATAAACGTGGTTCATTGTGAAAAATACCATAAGTCATCTCAAAAATACTCCAAGAGTATCTGTTATACCGGAATTTATTCCGGTATCTCGTTTTTTTGCACGGATTCCGAGATCGCGGATCGTTGTCCGCGATGACAAAGTATTTTTGAGATGATTTCTAAAATGAAATGACAAGCTACAAGGTAAACTATTCTGAATAGATTTTTATTCTTGAAAAACAAAAAGCGGATACTTTGCTATGGCACTTAGTTCCTTAACCACGCTTTTGGAAAATACAGTTTGGATAATACCAGGATTCCTAAAACAAAGTGCCAGGGCATTGGTTTCATTGAGTAACACATAGCTATTGATACTGCTAATCACTTCATCAGAATAGAGTGTATCGAACTGTACGTGGGTAAGTGCAGCGTGAATCTGGCTTCTTTCTTCAATTGCTTTTGAATGTAATTCTGCCTCGCGGGTATAATGGTCTTTCACTTGCAACACCGTTACCTGTGCGTTGATCAAGGTAGCCCATTGAGTCAATTGCGCAGTTGGTAATTTATTTTCGTGTTCGTAATCATAGGCAAACACAATGGTAGCAATATCCTGATAGCCGCATCCGTTTGGAATCAACAAGACGGGCACAGCCGATGTTCTTACAACCTGATAGGAATTTGTACCCATGAAAAATTGATAATAATCATCGGCTCCATTGGTGCCCATTACAATTAAATCAAAATCTTTTGCACGCTTTGCAATGGTTTCACCCAAGCCCCGGTTTGACGGCTCTACTTCAGAAAAGCAGGCGATCTTAAACGTATCCATCACTTTGTAACATTGATCTTCCAGTCGATCAATGATAGGTTCAGTGGCCAGGAATTTTCCTTTGATCACCTCGGATGGCGGCAATGAAAAGACAGATTGAACATTTAACAACGTAAGTTGTGCGCCAATCTTTTTTGAAAGTTTTGCTGCATATGCAATGGCTTGATCGGCTGCTTCTGAGAAATCGGTTGGGCAGAGGATTTTTTTCATGGCTGAACTATTTTACAATTATCACTGCTTCTCATACCTGCCGGTTCGCTCCGTTATCTTTATACGGTAGACAATTGACTTTAACTGTTTCTCTACATTCTGGGGTATCACGGAATGAGGGTTATAATATCTAAGTGTTTGGCTGGCAATCAATGGCACTAGTTTTTCCATTATAATTTCCCGTCCTTTTTCCTGAGAGAGTTCGCCCTCCAGTTC
>CAZNRJ010000406.1:0-3290 GCA_964574945.1 uncultured Ohtaekwangia sp.
CAATGGTGGGGTTCAGTGTTAGCTCAAAGTGCTATCTTCGTTCAACGTTTGGTCACGTGGGACAATGAAGCGTTTCAAAGTCCACCACTGCGCAAACACAAACGTTGTGGCTCATTTTTAAGGACGGCTAAGTTTTAAATATGTTTTTCGGAAAACCTAAACCAACAGTAACGCAATACGACAAAGATTGGGTTGAAGAAGCCTTCCTGTGGTTCGAACAACAGTACGGACAGGAATTTCTAAAGAACGTTCAGACAATAGAACCAACAAAGGAGTTCTTTCCATTGGACTTTAAAGGAACAGAGGAGAATGCAGAACAACTGACGAAAATGATTTGCGACTATATGCAAATCAAGGACGCGAAAATTGAGCTTTACTACTTCTCCGACAAACCACTGGAATTTACAGAAGGAATTGTAACAGAAAGAGCTAAGGGAGCGCCCGGACACGCACTTGGATTGTACTCTGAAAAACGTGACAAATTTTCCATTGGAATTGAATTGGAGGTTTTGAAAGAACCAATAAATTTAATTGCGACACTTGCTCATGAATTGTCACATCTTATTTTACTTGGAGAAGGTCGACTTGAAAAGAATGACGAGGAATTGACTGACTTAAATACCATTGCTATGGGCTTTGGTATTTTTACTGCAAACTCAACTTTTAAGTTTGAGCAATGGCGTGGGACATCACATCAAGGTTGGCAAGCTAGTCGACAGGGGTACATACCAGAACAAGTATCCGCTTACGGACTGGCATTACTGGCAAATTATCAACGGACAGACAAGTTAGACTGGACTCAATATTTGAATTCTTCAATAAGAAAAATGTTTAATAAGAATATGGAGTATCTAAAGACAACGGCTGACGAAATAAAGTTCAAGTAAAAAAACGAGCCACAACAAAAAGAAGTTTATGCAATGACTGGGTGACGTGTAAGTTTATAAGTTTTACCTTAGGTCTGCATAGGGTTGCGGTTTTGATTAATATCATTTACCCAACCGCAGCGTCTCCTTCCCGCGCACACAACCAACGCAACGGAAGACACCGCGGAGACAGAGAATTGCAGGAAAATTCAGTATGTCGGAATTTCCGACATACCACTCAGCACGATGCAATACAAGGAAAAACGAGGTTTTTTAGTAAAATCAATAAAGCAGAGGAAATTAGAAATCAGTATTTTGAAAGTAAGGCTAAAAGAAAATGAATATGGAAAAGAAGTTTAAAACAGTTTCCCTCGACTCAATGATTGACAAGCACGTTGGCAAACGAGGAACTCCAGGAAGAGAGGCATTTGATAACGAGTTACGAATTGAATTGCTCGGACAAGCTATCAGGCAAGCCAGGCAAGAACGGAATTTATTGAACTGATGAAACTTAGAATCTTCACCATCCTCTTTATCCTAACTACAGTCATTGCCTGCAAAACGGAGAAAGCAAATTATGTCTACGAAAGTGAAACTCTAAAAATCAAGCAGCTTACCGAAAGCACATTTGTTCATATTTCCTATCTGCAAACAGAAAGCTTTGGCAATGTGCCCTGCAATGGAATGATTGTAGTCGATAGCGGAGAAGCGTTAATCTTCGATACACCCGCCAACGATGCGCAATCAAAAGAACTCCTTGACTGGCTTGAGAATTCACTAAAGGTAAAACCGAAAGGAGTAGTGGCAACTCATTTTCATGCAGACTGCCTTGGAGGTTTAACCGAATTTCATAAACGGCAAGTTCCTTCTTATGCCGGTAATAAAACAATTGCATGGGCAAAAGAGCGCAATGAAACGTTGCCCCAACATGGATTTGATTCGTTACTTGAATTATCTGTCGGTAATAAAAAAGTAATCAATGAATTTTTTGGAGAAGGTCATACAAGGGATAATATTGTAAGTTACTTCCCCGATGAAAAAGTGTTGTTCGGAGGTTGTCTGATTAAAGAAGTGGGCACGGGAAAAGGAAATCTGGAAGATGCCAATGTTGATGAATGGCCGGCCACGGTGGCGAGGATAAAAGCAAAGTATGAAAATGTTGAAATAGTGATTCCGGGTCATGGCAAAACAGGCGGACAGGATTTATTGGACTTTACGATTGAATTGTTTCAGAAGAAATGAAGTTTAATAGAGTAAGCAATTGTTATATTTAGAATACAGGCAATTTATTAAGAGCAGCTTTCGGTATGTGGGCATCGGATTCACTTTGGGTTGAAGTTGCAATTGTCAGCATCATCTACGCGGTAGGCAATATTGCATTTGGTCACTTCGAAGAGCAAACACCAGTCTGGCGAAGAATAGGAAAGTATGTGCTAACGATCGCCATTATTATTCTTCTCTCTGTTTATTTTGGCAGGGTAGTGGCCATGTCCACACTCGGGGCTCTTATCATTCCCGTCTTGTATATACATGGGTACTATTTGCCAAAGAAGAAAGGTATTAACGGATGGACAGGTGAGCCAAAGGACAAATACTACGAGTTTAGAGGTTGGAACAAAGACATCTTTAATAAGAAGTGATTGCCTGAGAGTCAACAGCGAGTGATACGAATTAATTCCTTCCCTCCAGCAACTTCAAGTGATGTTCAATATGATATCCCGAAAAGAAAAGCATTTCGCGTAACGTAAGTTTACCGAGTAAGGGATGAGGCAATAAATACCTATCGAGCTGACTTTCACTCCACGAGTTTAATCGTTTGATCATACTGTTTGTTTCATGAGTAAAAGCAGTAACCTTCTTGTCTTTGTCGGCCCATGCAATGGGTGGTGGAACAAACCGTGTTGACGCCCTGCCACCGGCTTGCAATTTTTCGTGGTAGCGGTTTACAAGTTCCTGGTACGTGCGTGGTTTACGATTGGGTTTACCAAATTGAAAACGCAGCACAAAGCCCGGAAGTAGAAGCGCAAGGTTTACAGGTGATAAGCTTCTGATTAAGTGTTCTACATTTTGCCCCACCGACCACTTGTCATTGGGTGATGCGGTAAATTGAATTTCGGATTGCTTGTTTACATAGTGAACAAATGCAGCTGAGTTAGCGGAGAGAAGGGTAGCGATAAAGGCTTTGTCTTCCATTGTGATTGTTATTGGTAAAAGGACTAAACACATAGGCACATAGACTCACTTTCCTATGTTTCTTATGTGTCTATGTGGTTAAGTAGATGGCCATCTAAAACCAAAAAGCATTTCGGGAATTAAACTTTTACAGCAGAGCAAGCAAAGGAAACTCACGCAAAGTGCGCTTAGATTAATCCAATCATAGTCAAATTCTTTGTGACCTCCGTGCCCTCTGTGGTTAAAGACTCC
>CAZNRJ010000406.1:3300-3565 GCA_964574945.1 uncultured Ohtaekwangia sp.
AGCCTGATCTGTACTCACGTTTCACAAACTGATTCGCCTCATCAAAGTTGGTGATCTTCATGTTCTTTGCATCCCACAAAAGTTTTTTCCTTCCGGGAAATCCTTTTTCGGTACGCATGCCATAACTGCGAATGGCAAGGTTGCCCATAAGCACTGCTTCCGTAAAAGGCCCTGCATATTCGAATGGAGAACTCAATTGAATTTTTCCATACCCTGCAATACACGCATCTACCCATTGTGTGTAGTGACCTGCTTCGCCACCGGC
>CAZNRJ010000407.1:0-460 GCA_964574945.1 uncultured Ohtaekwangia sp.
TTGATGAGGCCGGTAAAATATCTGCCCGGCTCCTTCACCAACAGCTTTGCGAAAAATATAAGCAAGAATTAATATGGTTTGAATGAAACGTATTACAGGGCATCTCTAAAAACCTTGCCTTTTATAACCTCAACCCCTCCCCCTTCTCCAAAAGAGAAGGGTACAAGGAGTTTTTAGAAATGCCCTATAGTTACTTCAACTCATACGCTGCTACCGTATTTTTGTAAAAAGTAGGAATGAGCAACAGCTTTTTGGATGGAATGTATTCAATATCGGCTGCGCCTTTCTTACTTGATTGTGTGTCCAGGATAATGCTCGACTTCCAATCTTTATCAATGTAATTCACTAACCCATTCCAACTGGAAACCAAATAGGTTCCGTTTCCAATGGCTTCAATGCCATCCGGATTTTCAAGGCTATCGGTTTTTACGGATAGTTGTTTCGAATTTAAATCCAGCCA
>CAZNRJ010000407.1:470-3562 GCA_964574945.1 uncultured Ohtaekwangia sp.
AAGGCATCGCCCTCTACAAACAATCCATTAGGGCCGTCCAACCCCGTAAGCAGCTTAGTAAACGTTCCGTTTTCCAGAACCAGCACTTCCCCTGCACCGGTGTCACTTACATATACTTTACCATCTTTTGCGGTGGCAATGTCATTTAAAAATTTTGCACCTTCGGCAACAAATGAATTCAACACTTTTGCCGAGGCAATATCGATCTCATGTACCCGGTCTATATCAGCTACATATAACTTCCCATTGTATATCCCCAGCCCTTTGGGTGCATCCAGTCCGGTAACCCAATTCACATTGGTGATTTTTCCCTCTAACGAAACAACAGAAATAAACCCGTTGCCATCTTTGGCATCGGGAACGCCATTGATGTTAGCCACATATAAAACATCATTCGCATCGTCATAAATCACCGACTCTGAGGTAGTAAGCAACGTATCGGTTTCCCACTTAAAGGAAAGCGCTGGCGCGATAGAGTTTTCGGTCTGTTTTGTTTTACATGCCGCCAGTACCAACAGAAGCATAATAAAAGGAATAAATTTTTTCATAGTGGATTATAGTTACGGTTTAGGCGCTAATAGACTGGGATCATTTTTACTCACTCATTATTAGAGTCACGAATATCTGACTATCCCACAGGATTAACAACCTCTTCACAATCAACTTTTTGGCTTTTCCCAATCAAAACTTAATGGGTACCTTTGAAACGGATTATACCTTATGACACTTTTAAATAAAATCAAATCCCTTTCCGAAGCCAACCATCAGCAAACCGTTGAGTGGCGAAGGCATCTGCACGCAAATCCTGAATTATCGTACCAGGAATTTAATACGTCAAAATTTGTAGGTGCTCAATTGAAATCGGTTGGCATTCCCTTTACGGAAATAGCCACCACCGGAATTGTTGGGTTGATCAAAGGAAAAAATCCGGATAAAAAGTCAGTTGCCCTTCGTGCGGATATGGATGCGTTGCCCATCCAGGAAACAAACGAAGTTACTTATAAGTCAACCAACCCGGGTGTGATGCATGCCTGCGGCCACGATGTGCATACATCATCGTTGTTGGGTACGGCAAAAATCCTTCAGGAAGTACGCGATCAATTTGAAGGCACTGTTAAATTAATTTTCCAACCGGGGGAAGAAAAAAATCCCGGGGGTGCATCGTTTATGATTAAAGAGGGGGCATTAAAAAACCCAACGCCTTCATCCATTATCGGGCAACATGTAATGCCCTTAGTGCCCGTTGGCAAAGTCGGCTTTCGCGAAGGCATGTACATGGCGAGCAGTGACGAAATATATTTAAAAGTTATTGGCAAAGGTGGTCATGGCGCTGCACCCGAATTAACCATCGATCCGGTTTTAATTGCCTCTCATATTATTATCGCGCTTCAGCAAGTAATCAGTCGTAATGCAAGCCCCAAACAACCTACCGTACTTACCTTCGGGCGAATTACCGGTGAGGGCGCTACGAATATTATTCCCAATGAAGTAAATATTGCCGGAACATTTCGTGCACTAAATGAAACATGGCGTAAAGAGGGATTGCAGAAAATAAAAAAGATGGCCGAGTCCATTGCAGACGGAATGGGCGGCAAATGTGAAGTCACTATTTCACAAGGCTATCCCTATCTCGAAAATAATCCGCTGCTCACCCGAAGAATCCGGGCTGCCGCTGAAGCATACGTTGGCAAAGAAAACGTAGTGGACATTGACCTCACGCTGGGTTCTGAAGATTTCGCCTATTATTCGCATGTACTCCCCGCCTCGTTTTACAGGTTAGGCACACGCAACGAAGCGAAAGGACTTACCAACTATGTGCATACCCCAAATTTTGATATTGATGAGGATGCGCTTAAAATCGGGCCGGGGTTGATGGCCTGGATGGCCGTATCGGAATTGAGTGATTTAAATTAAGTAATTGTTACCTCCTTTCATCTTAGGCTGCTGTCAGTATATTTACGCATTGTGATTGAGCCATCAAACGAGATAGGGAATTCAACGGCTGCCCCCGGGCGTTGGAAAGTAGTGTTAAGGAACACGGCCTATATTCTTGCCGCACTTTTTATTTTCCTGTTTACACTTGATTTGATGATCGCCTCCCTGCATCACATTGGCAAAGATGCTGCTGACGTGATCATCCTTGCCACTTCAAATCCTTTTACCGGACTTTTTATCGGGCTTTTGGTTACGGCACTTATTCAAAGCAGTTCGGCCACTACTTCTATGGCAGTAGCATTGATGGCCTCTGGTGCTATTACCTTAGAAGGTGCTATTCCTATTATTATGGGTGCCAATGTGGGCACCACCATTACCAGCACCATTGTTTCACTTGGTTTTATCACAAAGAAAAAAGAATTCAGGCGTGCGGTGGCCATTGGCACGTATCATGATTTCTTCAATATCCTTACAGTGATTATTTTATTTCCATTAGAATATTATTTTGGCTTCCTGTCAGGGCTCGCTCAATACATTGCCACAACATTTTTTAATGAGCCGTTAGGATCGATTCAAAATAATTTTTCACTCCTGGGTTCTGGTTTTAGTCCCATTATTAACTTCATCGTTAACCTGATCAACAATGGATTTATTCTTGCCATCCTTTCTATAGGCTTGCTTTTCGGATCCATTTTATTTTTCAGGAAAATATTATCGCAAACACTCGGCTTTGGATCGCAAGATCGTTTTCAACAATTCTTTTTTAAAAATTCACTAAAGTCATTTGGCTGGGGACTGCTCACTACGGCTGCAATCCGCTCCAGTACGATTACTACATCGCTTGTCGTTCCACTGGTTGCCAAAAAAGTGGTTCGATTAAAATCGGCTCGTCCTTTTATTCTGGGTGCAAATATTGGCACCACTATCACTGCATTTATTGCGGCCATGTTCAATTCCAATGCGGCAATTAGTATCGCCATAGCGCATTTTCTTTTCAACTTCATTGGGGTTATGATTTTCTTTCCAATACCCTATGTGAAAGAGTTGCCGATTAAGTTGGCCAATGGGTTGGGCAGGCTTACATTGAAATATCGCCTGGCCGGATTTCTTTATCTTCTCCTTACCTTTTTCTTCATTCCCTTTTCGCTCATTTACCT
>CAZNRJ010000408.1:0-3534 GCA_964574945.1 uncultured Ohtaekwangia sp.
TACATCCATTCCATGCTTTACAAGAATTTTAGCGCACGCTACATGATTGAACTCAGCACAAATGTGAAGTAAGGTTGCTTCGTGCAAAGGAGTAAACGCACACCGAAGTGTGTATCGCTTATCAACCGATTCGGGATTATTTTTCAAGTGCTCATCAAGTGCATTTGCATCGTCCAGCAAAACTGCCAGCAACACCTGGTCTTCAAACACTAACTCATGCTCTACAAACACTTTTACGCATTCCTTAAATCTTGGGCCGCGCAAGTACTCACTTGTCAATTCATAAATAAGAGGTTCATCATTAAATTGATCATTGGGGGTTACTCCATTCTTAAAACATGACCGGATACCCTCTACCGAATGAGTTTCGATGTGTTCAATGATTTTGGCTAAATGATTCATGTATTCGGTTTCCTTAAAGATATATCCCATCCAACAGGTTACGCCACCATACCCAGTCCGATGCAAAATTCATGAGTATGTGCTGAACAATAAAAACCAGGAATGCAACCACATAAGGTTTTTGAAATGATCCCCGCTTTTTGTCATCCCAAATCAAAATTACTAAAACCAGTTCCACCACAAGATAACTAAGGTTGAGTGATTTAGAAAAGGAATTTACAATCGGTATAATAAAAAAGAATCGCGTGAGCGTGGGGATCAAAGGCCCCAAAACAGTACAAACCATGTAGCGCGCATGCAGGTGTAAATTCTTTCTATGGAAAATGGCCTTCAAATAAAAGTATGTAAAAAGAAATAATGTGAAGAAATCAATAAAAGCCAATTGATATGGAATTAATGGCGGGTAATTCTTCGCACTCATCATAGACCCAATCATGGAATATGCACTAATCACCACAAGGGGTGCAACCACAAGCGAAAACTTTCCAACCCACCGATGGGCAGTCATCCATCCCTGCCGGTGAAGAAATGGCTGAACAACCAACATCAGCAACCAAAGTGATGCAGTGATTCCATGAAAGTGATGGCTTGCGTCCGTTTTGGACAATCGTAAAAAATAGGATGGAGAAAATGCGAATGCAGTAATACCCATCACAAGCAAAAAATACCAGTGAGCATGTCTGTAAAACAGGGGCGATTTACGCGTAGTTTCCATAGCAGTTTTTTAGTGTAAAACTGATGCCCAACGAAAAAACTTAATAGTATAAACGCGACATGATCACAATCGCAAATCGGCCTGTAAGCGAACCGAAAGATGTTCGAGTTCTTTGTCGATAAGGGTGGGTGTAACTCCTGCAAAAAATTTAAAGTCGCGAATAAAATGCATCTGATCAAAATAGCCACAATGATGCGCTATCTCTGTCCACGAGAGATGGGAAAAATTTTCGCGGATGCGATAAGCCCTGGAGAACCTTACCAACCGGGCATACAACTTTGGAGACATGCCCACGCGCTGATTGCTCAACCGCTCAAACTGGCGCACGCTGACACAAGCAAGATCTGCCACTCTATCCATCGCCATGTTCCCTCCTCTTATTACCAACTCCTGCATGGCTTTATCAAAGGGTAAGCTTGCACGTGCCCTGATGAGCTTGCCCATAAGAAAATTCTCTATCAGGGTTTTAATCTCATCAGAGGTGCTTGCCTCCTGAAGCCGGTTGTTCAGATCGCGCAGCTCATTTCCAAAAACATCCTCTGCATTATAATTGTTGTCAATAAGCTCAGTCATGCTTATACCCAATAACCGATGCATGCCGCCCGGATGAAAACCTACACGCACCGCTTTATGACGTTGATTGATGTTGATGGAGACTCCCTCTAACTGGGTGCCAACCACAACACTTCGTGGTTGCGAAATATAATGCCGTTCGCTTTGCTTCTTTACACTGATCAAATCACTTAAGTAAAAGAAAAGGGAGTCCTGCGGTGCCGGTGGGTATGGACAAATAACTGCACCAATTGCAGTATCTACCTGCACATCAACAATCATAATGCAATTGATGAATTCCTGCAACGAGGGGTGCGGTATGTAGAATTTAGTCAGCAATGATTTTTGTTTTCCTTCTATACGTATGATTTTTCCATTATTGCCAGGCTTACAATCCAAAGCATTACTAAAGGTACATTACGAATTCCGGTTTTTAAATACACTTCAGGTCGAAAGAGTTTCACGGCTCGTACTAAACCGGCCTTGGTTTGGTGGGTATTTTGCAGGCGTTGGTCGAATGAAGGCCTGGAATTGCAGAATAAAATCTCCTGCCATTAATCCTGGCGCGTTGTTGGCAGTCTAAACAGAAAAATAAACAAACATGATTATGAAAAAGAATGTAATGTTAGCCGCTTTGATGCTGGTAAGTACCCTCATCTTTGCACAACGGAAACCACACTATGACCACAAGAAAGGTCATGAGCGCCATGTTGACCATCTGAAAAAATCCTTATTGTTAACGGATGATCAATACACGAAGGTGAAAGCGATCAACGAAAACTTCGTGAAACAATTTGCGGTTATTCGCAAGGACACTGCCATGTCGCAGGGAAAAGCGCGTACGCAAACAAAGAAGTTACGTGAGGAGCACAAAGCACAAATGCGCACGGTACTTAATGAACCACAGTGGGCAAAATGGACGGAGATGCAAAACCGTGGAAAACGTGTTTCAAAACCCGCGTATGATCACAAACGTGGCCGCGGGGATGCAAGATCCCCGCATGACAAACGCGGATAACAAATGAAAAACCTGAGTCAAGCACTCAGGTTTTTTTATTCCTGATCATAAAGACAAGCAATACCTGGCATCTTAAAAGGCCGCCCCTGCTTAAAGAAAATAATAAAAACTGCGTATCGCCCGAATTTTATTATATTACTTTTGAATTCAAACCAATACATAAATCAAGCGCGTAATTATGAAAAATAAATTAATCAAGGCAGCAATCGTATCAGGTGTTGTATCCTTAATGATAGCCTGTAATCCAACAAAAGAAGAAACAGCGACACCCGTAATTGATAAGGAGCAAATCAAAAAAGAAATCCAGGCTAAGGAAGATGAATTTGCCGCTATTTATAATACAAAGGAATTGAAAAATATAGGGTATTATGCTGATGATGCAATAACCTATGCCCAAAACAGGGCGCCCCTGATTGGTAAAAGGGCAATTGTAGAGTATCTGAAGTCGGGTATAGAGTCTTCTGTTGAGGGTATTAAGATTTCATTTACCACCAATGAAGTTTTTGTTTCAAATGATGGAAATCAAGTTGTTGAAGTTGGCTATTTCAAATTAGTTGATGCTGATGATAGTACCCTTAACACGGGGAATTATATGGTTCTGTTTGAGAAAAGAAACGGGAGTTATGAAAGCGTAAGGGAGATGAGTGTTTCAGATTTACCCTTTGAATAGAAAGTAATAAACGTTTTATTGGGCTACCGGAAACCAATTTCGTTAGCCCTTATCCTGATTTCAATCCCTGATACCTTCAGGTCGATTGTGTGGTGCTTTTGATTGAATGGAAAATTATCGCCTTCTAACTCCACCACCGCCCCTGGAGCCACCGCCCCCAAATCCTGCACCGCCTCC
>CAZNRJ010000409.1:0-3531 GCA_964574945.1 uncultured Ohtaekwangia sp.
TGTAAATGCAAAGGCAGGAGTGGACGAACATGGCTTAGGAGGTCAAACGCCTATCTTCCATACCGTAAATCAAATCCTAAATCAATCGGCTGAAATGTTGGAGTACTTGCTATCACAATCTGCTGACCTTACAGTAACCGTTGCCGGATTGATTTGGGGCAGGGGATATGAGTGGGAAACATTTATTCCTGCCCTAAATCCAATCAGTTATGCGATGATGGCACTTCTTCCTCAAATGCATCGCAATGAAACCGAGATTTCAAAAATTGTATCGCGGTTGACAAAAGCTGCTTATGGTATAGAGTATACCTCCGCCAATGTCCCAAACAAGTATTTAAAATAAATGGGCATCTCTAAATTTTTAGAGATGCCCAAATGAATTCCAATTAATGTGATTTAACTTTCTTTAATATTTCCAGCCACCACCTAATGCCTTATAGATATTAACCATGGCATTCATTTGTCGCTTCTTGGTTTCGATAAGATCGAATCTTGATTCCAGCGCATCGCGTTGTGTTAACAACACTTCCATATAATCGGCTCTTGCCGAACGAAACAAATTATTGGAAATATCGATCGACTGGGTGAGCGCCAGTACTTCCTGTTCTTTCAGGTTGTACGTGTTCTCCATGTTATCAATCATCGACAATTGATTGGCAACTTCTACGTAAGCGTTTAATAAGGTGCGTTCATAATTATAAACTGCTTGTATCTGCATGGCATTCGCACTGTAGTACGCTGCTTTAATCGCATTTCGGTTAACCAATGGCGCTACTAAATCTCCGGCCAACGAATAAAATAATGATTGAGGCGACTTGATTAAAAAGGTGGGGTTAAATGCTTGAAATCCAATTCCTGCAGAAATTCCCAACGAAGGATAAAACCTGGCTTTAGCCACTTTTACATCCAGCTTGGCTGCCGCTAAATTCATCTCTGCTTGCTTAACATCAGGACGGTTTTCTAATAGTTGGGCTGGAATACCAGCATAAAGTGAGTTAGGAATCAAATTGACAAATGACTCTGCGTTCCTGACAATAGGTTGTGGATATCGCCCCACCAAGAAATTAATCAGGTTCTCAGTTTCAGTAATATTTTGTTGAATGCCAAACTGAAGACCTCTGGTGTTGAGCACTTGTGCTTCGAACCTGCGTACAGCAAGTTCTGTAACCCGGGCCGATTGTTTTTGTAATCGTACCACGTCCAATGCATTGCTCTGGATTTCAATGTTCTGTTTTACAATTGATAATTGGTTATCAAGCGCGAGTAATTCATAATAGGCATTCGCGATTTCGGCAATCAGATTAGTAACCATAAAGTTTTTCCCTTCCACGGTAGACAGATACCTGCTCACTGCAGCTTTCTTGGCATTGTGAAGTTTACTCCAGATGTCTATTTCCCACGTAGCAAAAGCACCTGCCATGTAATCGGGCAAGGGATCAGGTGTTTCCGTACCCGGTTTAATTTCAGTTGTTGCTTCACTTGAACCTTTACTGGTGTATCGACCAGATTTATCAACTCCGGCTGATCCTCCGACACCAACAAACGGTAAGTATTCTCCTTTTCGCGCTCTGATTTCATTACGGGCAATTTCAATCTCCTGTAATGTGATATTCAATTCCTGGTTGTTACTCAGTGCCGTATCAATCAGTGCAATCAGATTTGGATCACTGAAATAGTCCCGCCATTTCATGCTTACCGTATTGGTAGTATCCTGCGAGTTAGTAAAACTTGCAGGGGTAGTTGTATTTTCAGTCTTACTTACTATTTCTGGAGTACAAGCCGAAAAAATTACCGACAGGGAGATTACTCCCACAAAGACATTTATGATTTTATTATTCATTTTCGGTTTATATTATTTTTCGATTTTATGTTCGAATTCTTCTGTTAAAGGGCGGTCGAGTTCTCCTTTTAGCAATTGACGACCTTCCGACAGGTTTGCAAAAATGTAATACAGACCTGGGATAATGATTACTCCTAAAATGGTACCCACTAACATGCCACCAAGTGCAGAGCCACCAATAGTCCGGTTACCGATAGCACCAGCACCGGTTGCTACCACCAGGGGAATCAATCCCACTATAAATGCAAATGATGTCATTAAGATCGGACGAAACCGAACCCTGGCGCCTTCAATGGCAGCTTCAAAAATAGTGGCGCCATGCCGATGCTTCTGAACAGCAAACTCTACAATCAACACTGCATTTTTTCCCAGCAACCCAATCAGCATGATGATCCCTATTTGTGCATAGATGTCGTTATCCAGCCCCATTAGCTTCAGCAATAAAAACGAACCGAATACGCCAACGGGGAGCGAGAAAATAACGGCTAACGGCAGAAGGAAACTTTCATATTGCGCTGCCAATACTAAGTACACGAACGCCAACACAATGATGAAAATATAAATGGCTTCATTACCACTATTCGCTTCATCATACGAAAGACCTTCCCAGGCAATGTCATATCCTTTTGGCAAGGTCTCTTTTGCAACTTCGCGTATCGCTTCAATGGCATCTGCGCTTGTGTAACCTTTTGCGGGAAGGCCGCGGATAGCAGCTGAATTATACATATTGTAACGCGTAACTTCATTAGGTCCTTGTGTCTTTTTGAGTTTCATGAAAGAAGAATACGGAACCATTTCACCGTGATCATTTTTTACAAACAAATTCAAAACATCGGATGGGAGGCTTCTGAATTCAGGTGCCGATTGAACATACACTTTGAAAAAACGTCCAAACCGGATAAAGCCTTGTTCATACGTACTGCCGATAAGAATATTAAGATTCTCCATTGCCATACCAATAGAGACACCTTTTTGCATGGCTGCTTTGTTATCGATCTCCAATTCATACTGAGGGTAATTGGCAGCGAAAAAAGTAAACAAACCGGTTAGTTCTTTCCGCTTACTCATGTCGTCAATAAATTGTTTGTTAATCTTATCAAACTCATGATAATCGGTTTCGCTATTCTTATCCAGCAAGCGCAAGGAAAATCCACCGGATGAACCAAAACCAGGAACAGCAGGCGGTTCAAAAAACTCCACGATCGCACCGAGGTTTCTGGATTTTTCTTCCAGTTCTTCCATGATTTCTTTTACAGATTGCTCACGATCAGCCCAGTTTTTTAAGTTGATCAAACAGGTGCCCGCATTAGAGCCCCTTCCCTCCGTCATAATCTCATAACCCGCCAACGAAGAAACCGACTCTACACCTTCCACTTCTTCACATATTTTTTGAAGTTTCTGCGATACCTGGTTGGTTCGCTCGAGAGTTGCACCCGGAGGGGTTTGGATGATCGCATAAATGGTACCCTGATCTTCACCTGGAATAAAACCAGAGGGCAGCACTTTGTTTTCAACAAAAATTCCAATACCGAAAATCAACAATACACCAAACGTTACCATTCTTCTGTTTACGATTAAACGTAAGAGGCCCACATACTTTCCAGTCAGTTTTTCAAACCCCCTGTTAAAACTGTCGAGTGATCGGTTAATCAGATTTTTCTCTTTTGGTTTACCGTGGTTATTCTTCAAAA
>CAZNRJ010000410.1:0-3530 GCA_964574945.1 uncultured Ohtaekwangia sp.
TGGAGTTTTTCATCCATGCCGGGTACATCATGTCGGTGACGGGAAGCGTGCTCATGATCGGATCGATGCTGTATTTTTATGTTAAGCATCGGCAATGGGTCAAAAACACGTAGGGACGCAACATGTTGCGTCCCTACGTTAAAACGATTCGATTTTGTTTTATCCCTTTTTACGAATATAAACGTCACCGTTGTTTGTTTTCATGGTGATCTCTGCCCCACCGCCATTCACATCGCCTTTTTTCCAGTCATCGATCACAATCCTGAATGTGCCGGATTTCTTATCCTCCGTTTTTTTTGGTCCTGTGTTCGAAATCTTCATGTCAAAGTCAGTGTAAATGTCACCTTGTTCGGTTTTCATCTTTAAGGACGCTTTGATCGCAGATGGGAATGTAACGTTAATATCACCGTTGTAGGTGTGATACGACATCGGTACACCTTCCGTAACTTTATCAAACGTGATCTTAATTTCGCCATTGTAGGTTGTGGCAATCACCGACCCTGAAATATTCAAAGCGGTAATCTCACCGTTATAATTGGTCAGGGCAAGCTCACCCTGGATGTTGGTCATCATCAGGTCGCCATTATTGTAAGTATGCGCCTGCACGTCAAAGCCAACCGGAATTTCTATCTCAAGATCAATCTCGTTATTCCACGAATTCGATTTAATGGTAACGTAATTATCATTTTCCGATGCTTCCAGGTCAATGCCTCCACCGCTCACACGCTTCAGGCCGTCTTTGGTTTTATTTTTACTTTCTTCATCGCTTTCAGCTTTATACCGGACCAGCACATCTTTGCGCGCAGTACCTTTTATGGTAATCGATCCTGAATTAAGATGAACTTTTATTTTCCCGCGCTTGGCCGGGTTGGTCAGAGCGACTGTAAACTCATTGTCTTGCGCGATACCCAATACTGCCAGGCAAACAAAACAGGTTATCAATATGGCTACTCTAGATTTTTTTTTCATTTTAATTTCAATTAATGTTTTTTAGTTAGTTCTTTCTTTTACGTAAACATTCCCATTGAATGTTTCGAAGTCAAGCAACGGACCTCCCGTTCTGATCCTGTAACGGTTTCCGCTCACTTTGTATTTTATACCTTCTCCGTTTTTAGTTTCCACAACCTGAACCGGTAATGATTCTAACGGTTCAATGTCGGTATAGAAACCTCCGTTAAAGCTTTCGAAACTGAAGTTCGCAGCAAGGCCCTTCTGGAAATACGCGTTAATATCACCGTTGAGCGAATAGAATCGGCAGTCCTTTACGGGATTTTTAGCGTACTCAATATCAACGTTTCCGTTAATAGTGGAAGCATCGGCTTCGCGCATCAGGTTCTTGAGCTTCACACCACCGTTGATGTTGCTTGCGTACACAATGCCTTTTACACTTTCAATACTGATCTCGCCATCGTTAATGGTACTGACCATTACATTGATGCCTGCCGGAACTTTTACGACAAAATCGAGTGTATACTCAAATTTCTCATCACAGTTTTTACCGCAGTCGTTCCAACTGTAACTCCAATTGCGCATCCAGCGGTTACCGTTGTTTCTGCCTTTGTTGCGCATGCTTTTAGAGAATGTGCTGCAAGTTCCCGCTACGTACAAAATGATCGAGTCAACTTCATCAATAACTCCGAGCTGAATGGCCGTCTTCCCTTCTTCCAACCGGGCCTGTGTTTTCCCGCTGATGGTTTTCGTGATTTCTATCTGAATTTTCGTTCCTTCATAGCCGACAACTTTTACGTCTCCGTTAATGTTGGCAATCATGAGGACATTATCCGGAGATGTTTTTTCAAACGAGAATTCACGGGTAATCTTTTCGGTGTGGGTTTGCGCCAACACGGAGGCGCTTGCCATTCCCAGGCCTATAATCCAAAATATCTTTTTCATATATGTCACACTTTTTTCCTCATGTCATTGTTTTAATACTCTCTTCAATCCGCTTCTTCACTTCATGAGGAGTTCCTTCACGTTTTATAATTTTCTGAAGCTCTTTTACAGAAGATTTTTCCTGCAGCTCGACCATCAGCTCGGCCAGGGCTACCTGTACCAAAGGTGATTCCTGTTTTGCGATGGAGCGAACAAGCTCCGACCTGATCCGGCTGTCGCGCACAAAAGGTCTTAACGCTTCGAGCGCTTCCAGCCGAACATTTATATTCTCATCATTATTCAGCGTTTGCAGCAAGGCATTGGTGACTTTATCACTCACGCTGCTCATTTCATTCGTAAGACTTACTGCTTTCAGACGCTCTGTTGCCGATTCTTTTTCAAGCATTGACAACATTATCATCTCTTTCATTTCAAGTACCTCACCTTTAAGATCAGCAACTTCTTTATTGCTGGAGGGTGACGGGAGGAATAAATACCCACCCAGGAAACCAAGGATAAGCGTTACCGAAGCCAACGCAAACTTTGGCGCTAATTCAGGCCAGGAAAAAAAACTGCTCCAGGAAAAGTTTTTGCTTTTAGCTTTCACTGTTTTCAGCATCTGGTAGAAGTTATCATCCAGATCTGTTGACGGAACCGGATCTTCCAGTTTCATAACCTGTTCTTCCAGCAGGCTTAACACACGCAACTGACTTAATTCAATACGACCCTCTTCAATAAGAAGCTCAATCAGCCTGATCTCTGAAGGATCAGCCTGACCTTCATTGTACTTTACAAGTAATTCTTCTATTCTCTCCTGTTCCATATCACATGTGTTTTTCCAATTGCTGATAAACTGCTTTTAAATCCTGTAGTGCCCTGAATACTTTTACTTTCACCGCGCCTTCTGTGCAGCCCAGAATCTCTCCGATCTCTTTATATTTTTTTTCCTGGTACTTGCTGAGTAAAATGATCTCACGCTTATCGGCCGGAAGTCGGTCAAGCGCCATCGTAAGCATTTTGGTTTCTTCATCCTGCAGCAGTTGAACAGAATACGCATCTTCATGGCCAAGCTTGTTTTCCCATGACTCTACGGACTCCGCCTTGCCAAGCTTGTTTTTCCGGTAGTGGTCGTGATTCACATTTCGCGCAATGTGAAACATCCACGTTTTAAAATCGCCCTCTCCGCGAAAAAGGTAGCGGTATTTCAAAATCCGGAAGAAAACATTTTGTACCAGGTCTTCACTCAGCTCAGCATCTTTATTCATGTTATAAAAGAAGCCAAACAACGGTTTTTTATAACGCTCGAAAAGCAGGCCAAGCTTATCAAGATTGCCGTCTTTCACCTTAAGCATCAAGGTGTTGTCGCTGAATGTTTCCAAGTCCTGTACAAGTGTTTTCATGAAGGTTAACCTCCGCTTTTGCAGATGGTTACATTCCTTTCGAAAATTACTTTAAAATCGGCCACTTCGGCATGAAGCGTTTCAGGAATGCGTCTTTAAATAGATTTTAACGGAGGCAGATCAATAATGCCATGCTGCTCAGGTCAAAGCATTGAAAGGCGGCTAACCTTCCCTTGGTAAAGCACTGTAAAAGAGGTATTTTAAAAACAAAAGGAATTGAGTCCGTCAAAAGCAAGCTATCAAAGGCTATTCACCTGT
>CAZNRJ010000411.1:0-3528 GCA_964574945.1 uncultured Ohtaekwangia sp.
CTGAAGGGAAAGTTTTAGGTGATAAAGTAAAAAAATTATAATAGCGATTGCAACCATTGCAATTACAGCTACCAACATTCCATCGTGCCATGCGTCAGCAAAAGCTTTTAGTTCCTGGTTACTCATAGATAAAGATATATTAAACGCTTAAAGTTAATATAATAACGAATAAACCTATCCTTTTGCGTGCGTTGCAAAAGATAATCACCCTTGCTGGAGGAGTTACACAATTTTCAGGCAGTTATAGCCAGGTAAACTCATCGAAGTGTGCTGGCGAAGCATTGAATCAATTATCAGGTTAAGTCCGAAATAGGCCAAATTGAGCCAGAAATGAGCCTCCTAAAATAATTGTGTAAAATTACACAGTATTACTTGCTATTTATCTCTATTAGCAATACAATTGTGTAATAATACACAATACTATGAGCGATTTTGAAAAGAGAAAACTGGAAATTGAGCTAAGAAATTTCACTTCAAGAAATTTTGAGAGGCCAAGTGATTGTAGAAATCTTGATCAGATCAGGTTCTACGTCAGTGAGTTATGTACAAAAATCAGTGAGTACGAAAACCGGTTCAATTATGTACCTGCGTGGGCATATTCATTGCTGGCGCAATACAATATTGCACAAAACAGTATGCTTCATACTGAGTTCAGAAACGCCTATGCCTGATTGAATCGATGAAATACATCCCCTCTCCTATCCCGATTCGCTACGAATACATGTATTCGGCAACGGCTAACAAGTCGGGGCGGATGCAGTATCATAGGATACGACCAGGTGTAAGTAAATTGAGAATAAGCCGCTCAGAATATATTAAGGCTTATAATGATATGACAATTATCGCCCTGCATCCTGTTCCCATCCGTGGGCAGGAGGCAGTATTTCAATTAGAATTCTACGTCTGATTTCCTATTTTAAAATGGATTCCAGATCGGCAGGTGAATAGTTAATTGATTTGATCGTCTTATTATCGGCCTTGCGATAAATAAGCCATTTATTACCCTCCTTTTTATGGTAGCACTCCGTACCATCTTTTTCCTTATAAAACTGAATGGTTTGGTTTGCTTCGGCCTCAGAATTACATGCTTTGCTCATATTTGAGCGCTGAACCTCCTCAAATAAAGCGTTGAACTTTTCTCCCAACCCAAATTCAAGAATTGCCCCTGACAATACATATTGAAGGTCACACAAAGCATCTGCTATTCCAACCAGGTCTTTTTCAGCAATAGCCACTTCCATTTCTTTAAGCTCTTCAGCTAAAAGGGCAACGCGCAGTTTACATCGGTTCTCAGCGGGTATCTCAGGCTTTTCCAGTATCGGGTGCTTGAATGTTTTATGAAACTCTGCGACTAAGTTTAGGGAATCAGGCTGTTGCATAGATTAATGACTTGTTTTAAAATTCAATGATACAGGAATTTTTCACGCGAAGCCGGAACACAAAGAAAAATCCGTTGGATAAAAACATATAAATCACAATGATATCTGAATCAGGTTAAAGCTATTTAAGTTTTGATTTACAGGAAGTTATAATAATTCATTAAACTTAATTATCAACTTAATTTCACCTGTTTAATACATTGCCGTGCCTTATATTTGAGGCCTTAAATATTACGATGAAGAAGAATTTTGTTGAAGAGCTGCGATGGAGGGGAATGTTGCACGACATCATGCCGGGCACAGAAGAAATGATGAAGAAAGAAATGGCTTCGGGCTACATTGGTTTCGACCCCACGGCAGATTCATTACATATCGGGCACTTGGTTCAGATCATGACCCTGCTACAATTTCAGCAATGCGGTCACAAACCTTATGCTTTGGTAGGCGGTGCAACCGGTATGGTGGGCGATCCTTCGGGTAAATCGGCCGAGCGGAACCTGTTATCAGAAGATGCGCTTCGCCACAATGAATCGTGTGTGAAAAAGCAATTGGAAAAGTTTCTCGACTTTTCTTCCGGCACGGCCAACGCTGCCGAAATGGTAAATAACTATGACTGGTTTAAAGAATTTACATTCCTTGATTTTATCCGGGAAGTAGGCAAGCACATCACCATCAACTACATGATGGCTAAAGATTCTGTACAAAAGCGATTGGAAACCGGGTTGTCCTTTACAGAATTTACCTACCAATTAGTGCAGGGCTATGACTTCTATTGGCTTTACAAACACAAGAACTGCAAACTGCAAATGGGCGGTTCCGATCAATGGGGTAATATCGTTACCGGAACTGAATTGATTCGCAGGAAAACAGATGGTGAAGCCTTTGCTTTAACTACACAATTGATTAAGAAAGCGGACGGCACCAAGTTTGGAAAAACTGAAGGCGGCAACGTGTGGTTAGACCCAAAAAAGACTTCGCCTTATAAATTCTATCAATACTGGCTCAATACATCCGATGAAGATGCTGCTAACTTTATTAAGATTTTTACTCAATTCGAAAAAGAAGAGATTGAAGCCTTATTGGTTGAACATAACAAAGCCCCGCACCAGCGCGCCCTTCAGACTGCTTTGGCAAAGGATATCACAATCAGGGTTCATTCTCAAACAGATTATGAAACTGCCATTAAAGCATCGTCAATCTTATTTGGTAATTCGGTAACGGAAGATTTGCAAAGCTTAGATGAAGAAACCCTGCTCTCTGTTTTTGAAGGAGTTCCCCAAGTTACGGTCAGTCGATCGGCAGTAGCAGCCAGCAACTCAGTAACAGATTTACTTTCAGAGGTTACTAAAGCGGCTATCTTTCCTTCTAAGGGAGAAGCAAGAAAAATGATTCAAGGGGGCGGTGTAAGTATTAATAAGATTAAGCTTTCAGACCCCAATCTAAAACCTGAATTCGAATTGCTTCAAAACAAATACTTGCTTGCGCAGAAAGGCAAGAAGAATTACTACCTGATAATTGTTGAATAGATTACTTGGTCTTTAAGATAAAGACTACAATTCCCTTAGAACTTTCAGGAACTTGGCCACCAGACGTGCGATAAAGAGAATTTTTCATAATCTCAGCCCTTAACAATTGCTCAGCTTGGAGGCTAAGACCTCGATGTTTAGTTTCAATTTTGAATATATCTCCATTTTCATCACAAGTTATTTCAAACTCTATTTTACCGTCTTCATTATCAGGCAACGGTGGAATCCTGGGTTCACTTGCCCAGGCCCAGCCTGTCATGGAAAGACCAAAACCTTTATCTCCATTAGCTCCGCCACCCTGATTTCCATACAACGCCTTCGCATCTAATTTCCCTTCCGGATTTCCTTTATCACCTTCCTTCCCTTTATCATCCCCCTGGCTTGTGGTTGGGTCACCCTTTTTTGCATCCGTACCTTTTTCCTCAGTTACTTTTGCTTCCTTCTTATCTTCTTTCTTTACTTCTTCTTTTGGAGTAACCTTAGGCGTGGTTTCAACCACTTTCTCCTTTACTACTTCTTTTGGTTGCTCTTTCTTTTCTTCTTTAACCACCACAGGGCTTTCAATTTTGGAAACAACAGGTTCAACGGCTTTCTCAGTCACAACTTCTTCCTTAACAACTTCT
>CAZNRJ010000412.1:0-3520 GCA_964574945.1 uncultured Ohtaekwangia sp.
GTATTTTTTTCATTGGGACAAAATCAGGTTGAAATTTATTGAAATTTCAGTGAGTCCCCTAACGTATTTTTATAAGCGAGATAGTCCCTTGATGATCTTAGCCTTTTAGTTTCAATACTTCTTAAACTTCTCATTCCATCGACCGGCTTCCTTTTGCTTCTGGATAGTTCCATCCGCCAATAGTTGTGATAGCCGGGCATTCATAGTGCCTTGTGAAGTTAGGTGATATGACCTGCATTCATCACATTTATAAACTGCTTTTGGGCCTGCGCCTGATTTGTATTCAAAATGAATGTGTGCCTCGATTAATGAATCTTCAGCTAACTGTTCACTGGAATACAAACGCTTACCTGTAGAACACTTTTTCATTTTCTTAATTGTAGATTATTCCTTCCAATAACTTATCAAGATCAAAAAATGGCAATGGTTTTTCAAAACATTTCATAAATCCATTTGATTCAGCGTGCTCCCTGTCTCCATATTGGATAAGGGTGGTCATGGCAATCAGCTTGGTATCATCGGAAAAAGATTTTAATTGCTGTGATAATGAAATACCGCCAAAGAATTCACCTTTCAAATGCATATCAATAAATGCAATATCAAAATTCACGGTAGTGGCCACTTCCAATCCTTCTTCGGGCGAGTTGAAGATGTAGAAGGAGGCCTTGTCCATGTGGGGAGTCAGCATCTTTTGATAAATGAACCGGTTGAGCGGGTCGTTTTCAAAAATTGCAATTACTAATTTCTTTTTCATGGTATCCCATAAGGGGATAATCATGCCAATGGCTTAAAAGGGCTGGATTTGCATTAAAATCAAGGAATTTGGCGATAAATATTCCTAATATGGGAAACAGATTCCCAAGTATTTAGCTTACTTCTGACCTTCTTTTATAGAAAATCAAAACTATTGTAAGAAGGATAAAGCCACCGGATATAGCTATTGCCCAGATATTAGGGGTGCGTGCCTCACCCATCATCTCATAATCTTTCAACAAGAATTTTGTTGAACTGGGTTTCCAATAAAGAGTGTTGCCTGCTACCGAGTCTGCATTGGAATTAACTACATTATTATAAGGCAAAGTGATTGAGTGAACATATTTACCATTACTGGCAACAGAAATGAAATTGGTTAATGTTTCGATCTCATCACGTAGTTGTATAATTTTTTCATCAGGAACGGGGAGTTTTGGAATACCTACAAACACTAATATGTCAGATAAGTCTTGAATACCCTTTTCAGTTTGCATGGATTCGAATAATTTCCCTTTGTGATTTCTCAAGGTATCAACCCATGCATGTTGATTTTCTGATTTCAATAAATTTTCCAGGCGTTGGTAATAATCTTCGAACAGGGCATGAGTGCCGTACTCGTCAAAGATTTTATCATTCAATTGATGAAGGTACAAACTGTCCGCTTTAGAGATACTGCTCCCTTCGGCAGGCAATCGATCGATAAAAGCATAATCTTCGGGAGTGAAATAGTCTGTGACCGGTTCTTGAAATCGATTGATAGCATGATAGGTATCAGAATACCGAATGTACGTATAAAACCATCTGAATTTTTTATCGAAGCGACTTGTAACGCGAAAGAGGGTATCGTTTGGTGCTCCTAAATCCTGGTTGGCCTCCTCACTTGAATTAAAATGTTTGGTAAAAGTCAGGATAAACTTTTCACGATCTTCCTCTTCCTCATTCTCCTTTTTAAGGACAGTCGCGGTCCAGCCTTTTGCCGGTCCAACACCGATAAAGTTACTGTTGATATGTGCCGAATCTCCTTCTATAACTATGGTTTTGTCCAACGAACCATCTTCATGCACTACGGTATTCATTACAACTTTATGCTCACAGGAAGTCAGGATTGCAAGCAGGGCAATTACGATCAATGTAGTTTTAAAACTTTTCATCAGTTTTTATTGGTTTTAAGGTTCTTTAAAAAATCACAATCACTTTGCTTCAGGCAATCGTAAAATGAAACCTGATTGGTTGATCCCCGTCTCTCAACATGGTCTTTCAGGAATTTAGGAGTATTTAAACGAATGTTACTTGAAACCGAGGTGGAGTTGAATGCCGTTCGGGAATAATCAGTTGAAAGTTCTGCAAAAAAGACCCCGGCAAGCAACGTGGAAGCAACGGCTAATGAAATGCGCAACCAATATTGATTCACCATCAAAATAATCTCATCAAACCAATTTCTTTTACTACTCTCAATCGCTTGCATGATGTTGCGCTTGATCCGTTCAGGAGTGGCTGACAATACAGGCGCTTCGGCCAATTTGTGAATGATTGATCGCTGATTATTTACCTGGACAAAAAGGGCTTTGCAGGAAGAACATCCATTGATGTGCGTATCAACCTGATGCCTTTCCCGTTCATTAAGTTCGCTGTACAAATAAATTGATAATTCGATTTTCTTGCATTTCATAGATTCAATGTTTCAGGTTCCTTAAAAGCCTTTAACTTCTCACTCATTGCCAAACGTGCGTAATACAGGTTGCTCTTTAAATTTCCAGCCGATATGGACAGAATACTGCAAACTTCATCAACATCAAGTCCTTCCAAATCCCTGAGTACAAATACTGCCCGCTGCTTTGGAGTAAGGGATTCTGCGGCCTGTTGAATTGCAATTGACAATTCATTGTACTGTAGCTCTTTTTCAGGTGTATTGTTATCCATGATTACGTGCGCCAACTCAATCTCTACGTTACTTTTGTTTTGATTAGCAACTGCTGACTTAAAGTAATCCAGGCACTTGTTAACAATAATCCGGTATAGCCAGGTAGTTAGTTTGATCTCAGTACGATAGCGATCAAAATTTTTCCAAAGACTAATAAAACTTTCCTGCACAATATCTTCTGCTTCCTGGGTTTTGCCTACCAACCGAAATGCCACCCGATACGCGAAGCCCTGATAATGATCAACCACAATTCCAAATGCACGCTTGCTCCCCGCCTTGGCCTCTATAATTACTTCGGGTGTTACACGGGCATCTGTTCTTTGCATCCTGTTATTATACGATTTCAGTTTCTGCAGGTCAAATGGAAGTTTAAGAAATGTCAATCAATGATTCTCTCATGATAAAATTCCATAGAATACTTACTTCATTGCAACTTATTCTGGTGAGTATTCGTTATTATCGCAGTTCACAGAGAGCAGACAAGTCGCAAGTACAGGAATAATATTTTTTAAACTAACGCGGCACAACGTTTTGTTCTGACAATCCCTAAACTAACGGAATTGACTATGGGTCGCCCTGCGAACGTAACAGAGAAAATATGGCTTGGAGCACATTATACATTACAGGAAAGGAAGATTTTCAGGAAGAGGTTTTACAAAACCTAAAGCATTCTGATCTACCTTATTTGCCGGGAAGTTCTGACGATATGGATTTGCTTATGTTTTGGGTGGATGAAAATACACCTTTACGGGAGATCAAAATGGCGATTGGAAGCAAAACTGTATTTAAGTACCGCTTACAATTTTTTACTGACCTGGACCATCACCAGGCCGACGAAGGCCAGCG
>CAZNRJ010000413.1:0-3513 GCA_964574945.1 uncultured Ohtaekwangia sp.
TATTGGAATCGCAACCTGATGAATTTTCTGATTTAAGTGGCAAAGAATTAGTGAATAAGAAAGTAAAACTATTGGTATCCATGGCCGCGGGCATTCCTGAGAATGGGGGCAAAGGCCATGAATATAATGTGCATATTGATACACAGGCTTCACAAAAAGTATTCAGCGATTGGAACACTCCTTTTATTTTAAGTCCATTTGAGATTGGAGCGAAGATATTTACAGGTATTCCATTAATTAGTAATGAAGCCATACAAAACAGTCCTGTAAAGGATGCATACGCGATTGCCTTAACGGCTGATAAAAATACTGGGGGCCGGATGAGTTGGGACCAAACAGCAGTGCTTGTGGCAGCCAGGGGATACGAGCCGTATTTCAACACACAAATGTTGAATTTTAAAATTGAAGACGATGGTTCGAATGTGCTGATTCCCGGTGAACGTTTTATATGCCTTACGTTTAAACAAAGCCCGGAAGAGATTCAACATATCATTGAAGGATTAATGAAACATGCACCGAAAGAATGAACGGGTTTATTGAAGACCAATCCTTTGAAGGGGTAGACTTTAAAGAAAAGGAGTTGTTGAAGGGGGAGTATGAAAGCTGCATTTTTAAGAATTGCATTCTGTCGGATTGTAATTTAAGTGGACTGCGGTTCTCCGAATGCCGGTTTGAAAGTTGTGATTTAAGTATGGCTAACCTGGCGAACACTTCTTTAATAAATGCTCAATTCAGGAATTGTAAAATGCTGGGTGTGCGGTTTGATACCTGTAATAAGTTGTTGTTATCTTTTTTATTTGAGGGTTGCGTGCTGAACTTCTCCTCTTTCTATCAACTCAAGGTAAAGAAGACACATTTCAAGGATTGCAAACTTCAGGAAGTAGAGTTTATAGCTTCTGATTTTACAGGTTCAGTATTTTCAAATTGCGATTTGACCCGTGCTCGTTTTGAAAATACGATCCTTGAACGGGCTGACTTCAGAACGGCTTATAATTTTTCAATTGACCCGGAAATAAATAAGATAAGTAAGGCCAGCTTTTCGCAAGCTGGAATTGCCGGGTTACTGGATAAGTATAAAATTGAGATAGAGTAGATAGTAATGATAACCGCTAAGACGCAAAGCCCGCAAGGATACTTTAAACAAGTTTAAAATCGTACTTCGTACTTCTAACTTCGTACTTTTTAATTATGGTCGATTTAAAAACCTTTAGAAAATTAGCATCAGCACTTCCTGAAGTTGAGGAAGCACCTCATTTTGAAAAGACCTCGTTTCGGGTTAAGAAGAAAATATTTGTAACCCTTGATGTTGCTGCCTTCAGAGCTTGTGTGAAGCTAACTGAAATAGATCAATCGGTATTTTCAACAAGCCCTGCCATCTACCCGGTGCCAAATAAATGGGGCAAGCAGGGTTGGACATTTATCGAGCTTAAGAAAGTAAACAGGAAACTTTTGGAAGATGCGCTGCATACTGCTTATTGTACCGTGGCGCCCAAAAAGCTTGCTGAATTAGTGCGATGATCATGAGGTGTTTCTGGTGTCAAGACACCTTAAAGGTGTCAGACACCTAACCCGCAAGCCCAGGTGTCAAGACATCTTAAAGATGTCAGACACCTAAACCTAAAGCATCACTTCTCAACCAACTCCACATCCAACTGTTGAATCAGTGCTTCCCTTTCGGGTGTAAGCGTAAAAAATATCCGAACATTTTTCTTTGCACCCTCCATAACAAAGTTTCCCCGCAACTGATTTTCAGGTGAGATAGGTTTAACAGAAAGAATTGTTCCCGCCCCTTCAAAGATTTTACGGGTAGCTTCTTTTCTTCTTGCAAGCGGTTCATCCAAAAAGAAATTCTCGGCAAATATTTTTGTTTGATCATCCTGCCATGCCGGAAGAAGTTTAACAATTTCATTTTGTCGCTTCAATAAAATTTCGGAAGGAGGGAGTACCCTGGGTTTTAATCCGGCTAACGAGATAAGCGTATCTAACGCCAGTGCATTAGGCGCTCCCGGAGCGCCATAGGTATGATTGCTAAAGGAAACAATTCCAATTCCATACTCAGGATAGATGCGCCATTCACTGCCAAAGCCCGGCAAGCCGCCACTGTGCGAAATGCGCACAAGTCCATTACAATCTTTTCGCCAACCTAACCCGTAGCCATAGCCCACAGCAATAGGACACGGTTCACCGCTTCTTGTTTTTGCATTGGTAAATAAATTATTGAATCGCCAGGGCTGGTGCATTTCGCGAATGGAACTTCTGCGCACGGGTCCGGTTTCAGCATCATTGCGTGCCGGCCAGGCAATCAAATGCAACGCTACATATTTGCCAAAATCTTCAATGGAGCAAATCAAGCCACCCATCGCGCCATACGCACCATCATGTAACAAAGGAATTTCTTTCCATTCATTGTCAATCCATTGATACCCTAACGCAAGTTGTTCTTTCGGTACATCATCAAACTCCCATTTGGAATCGTCCATACCAATGGGTTTCATAATATTATCGGTGATGTATTGCTGATAGGGTAAACCTGAAATGCTGGAAATTATTTTTCCAAGCATCGCAAAACCCATATTGCTGTATTCATAGGTTACTCCGGGCACGTTTGAAAAGGATATACCTGTGCTGATGTGTTTCAACAATTCCTCATCGGTGATATCCAGTTGCCGGTCGCCCCACGGATTATCTTCCGGAAAACCTGCCGACATGGTAAGGAGATTTTGAATGGTAACTGGCGGGGCATCTTGGGTAAGCGCACCCGCCTGGTTGATTTCAGGAATGTATTTTGAAACCGGATCGGTTAAACTTAATTTTCCTTCATCGCGAAGTTTTAGGATCGCCATGGCCGTAAAGCTTTTGCTCATCGATGCAATACGGAACAAACTCTTGCCGGTGGCAGGTGTTTTGTTAGCAAGATTAGCCGTACCCACATTATTTGAATAAATTAATTTGCCCCCGGCAATCACCCCATAACTAATCGCTGGAAAATGATTTTTTTCCGCATAGTCGCGATAGATGTTATCGACAACCGGAAACAGGGATTCCAGCCTAACGAATGAAGTAGTATCCTGAAAATGCGGTATCGAATATTTATTAACGGAATTTAAAGGCGCTGAAGTATCTTCTTCTGCTTTTTTGGAAGTGCAACCAATAGAAAGGAGAATTAACAGGACAAATAACTTATTCATCTTATAAGGGATTTATAGTTACGGAAATGTAAAGAATCTTTTTATGGAAACCTCAAACAGAAACCTGAATGGAGGTTAGTCAATCCGCATCTTTAACACAACGAAAGCCGGTGTGATCCATGCCTGTGTCGTATGATGAACCCTGGCGGCCACTTGGCTTGTAGTTACTGCAATACTCATTGCTGCATAAAAATGAACCACCTTTTGATACATGTTTAATGGCTAAGCGATCGTTGGGGTCAAACGTGGCAGCAGGTCCTTTAGGGTTTATAACAACACCGGCATATTTTTTTGATTCGAAATCTTCCACGGCAAACCAATCGCT
>CAZNRJ010000414.1:0-1865 GCA_964574945.1 uncultured Ohtaekwangia sp.
GCAGATTTTGCAAAACAAAAAAACATCGACCGCCCTACGATGATCCGTATTTTGGAAGACGTGTTCCGGAATATGATTCGTAAAAAATACGTGGAAGATGACAACTTCGACATTATCGTAAATGCCGACAAGGGTGATCTTGAAATCTGGCGTTTCCGCGAAATTGTAGACGACAACTCAGAAGATATTTGGGACCATGACAAAATCAGTTTGTCGGAAGCTCAAAAAATAGAACCCGATTTTGAAGTGGGTGAAGAAGTGGCCGAAGAAATTCACCTCGAAGATTTTGGCCGCAGGGCAGTAACCACTGCACGCCAAACGTTGATGCAGCGTGTAAAAGATTTAGAGAAAGATATTTTATATCAGAAATATAAAGATTTGGGTGATGAGATTATCACCGGAGAAGTGTACCAGGTGCTTAGCCGCGAAGTGTTGCTGATCGATGCGGAAGGAAACGAAATCTCAATTCCGCGCAGCGAGCAAATACAAAAAGACCGCTATCGCAAAGGTGAAAACGTACGCGCGGTTGTGCATAAAGTGGATATGGTTAACGGAAGTCCGAAAATCATTTTATCCCGCACCTCCCCTGTATTTATTGAGCGTTTGTTCGAGCAGGAAGTACCCGAAGTATATGATGGCTTGATTACGATCAAGAAAGTAGTTCGCGAACCTGGTGAGCGTGCCAAAGTAGCTGTAGAATCTTATGACGATCGCATTGATCCGGTTGGCGCTTGCGTAGGTATGAAGGGTTCCCGCATTCATGCCATTGTGCGTGAATTGCAAAATGAAAACATTGATGTAATTAACTACACCGAAAATCTTGAACTCTATATTCAGCGTGCGTTAAGCCCGGCAAAGATTGTAAGTATCAAGATCGACAAAGAGAATAGCCGCGTGGCCGTTTACCTAAAGCCTGACCAGGTTTCGTTAGCCATTGGAAAAGGTGGACTTAACATTAAGCTCGCCAGCCGCCTGGTAGGTATGGAGATTGATGTGTTCAGGGAAACAGATGGTGTGCAGGAAGAAGATGTTGATTTGGATGAATTTGGCGATGAGATCGAAAGCTGGGTAATAGACGAACTCAAGCGCATTGGATTGGATTCGGCAAAGAGTGTTTTGAACTTAAGTAAAGAAGAGCTGGTGCGTAGAACTGACCTTGAAGAAGAGACCGTTGAAGGCGTACTGACTGTTTTGAAAAGGGAGTTTGAATAGGTTTAACAGTAATAAAACAGGGTAAAACAATATAAATAGCGATATTTGAGCATGGCAGAAGAAAAGACGATACGGCTTGGGCAGGCATCTCGCAAACTTAATGTGGGTCATAATACTATTTTGGATTTTTTGGCCGCCAAAGGGTTTGATGTTGAGAATAATCCTAACGCAAAGCTTACAGCCGAACAATTTGCCATGCTTTCTAAAGAGTACGCTTCCTCTGCATCGGAGAAAGCCGAGGCTTCGGGACTTACTATTGGTGTAAAGCACATCGAAAATGTGCCTGTTAAGCCGGCTGAATTAGAGGTTCAAAGAAAGAAGAAGGAAGAAGAAGAAAATATTTTAATCAAGAATCTCGGCTCAAAAGATATTGTTAAGCCTAAAGAGGAACCTAAGCCTGAAAAAGTTGAAGCTGAAAAACCAAAACTGGACGGAATTAAAGTCTTAGGTAAAATAGAGTTAGAAAAGAAAGAGAAGAAGACTAAAAAGGAAGAGAAAGCAAAAGAAGTTGCAGCAGAGCCGGTTGTTGAAAAACCAGTTGAAGCCAAGAAAGAAAAAGTAATTGAACCAGTTGCCGAAAAACCAGTTGAGCAAGAACTTGAACTTATCAAAGCCAGGGCAGGCAAGTTGCAGGGTTTAAAAGTGGTGGATAA
>CAZNRJ010000414.1:1875-3488 GCA_964574945.1 uncultured Ohtaekwangia sp.
GGTGGATAAAATTGAACTACCGGCCGAAAAGAAAAAAGAACAACCTGTTGCGTCTTCTGATATTAATAAAACAGCCGGTCAAAAAAGACCACGCAAAAGACTTCCTAATTTTAATAATAACCAGCGGTCGGGTGCGCCAAATACAAGCGGCCAGCAACAACGGGGCACAGGTACGCCAGCCAGGCCATTCCCGGCAAGGCAACAAAAAGCAGAACCAACTGATAAAGAAATTCAGGACCAGATTCGCGCAACCCTTGCCAAGCTGAGTGGCAACACGAAGAAAACTTCGGGCGCTAAGTATCGAAAGGAAAAACGCCAGGCTATATCAGATGCTGAGGAAGAACGGTTGTTGCAAGAACAAGAGTCTTCTAAAACATTAAAAGTCTCTGAGTTTATCTCGGCCAATGACCTTGCCTCCATGATGAATGTGTCGGTAAATGAAATCATTGCTACCTGCATGGGCTTAGGGATGTTCGTATCGATCAACCAGCGATTGGATGCAGAAGCCATTACCGTTATTACGGATGAGTTTGGGTATGATGTTCAATTCATTTCGAGCACCGAAGAAGAGGAAGAAGCTGAACAGGAAGAGGATGCTGAAGAAGATTTAAAAGACCGTGCGCCTATCGTAACCATTATGGGTCACGTAGATCATGGTAAAACATCCTTGCTTGATTATATCCGCAATACAAAAGTTACTGCCTCAGAAGCCGGAGGGATTACTCAGCACATTGGTGCGTATGACGTAACTACCAAGAGCGGAAACAAAGTAGCCTTCCTGGATACTCCCGGTCACGAGGCTTTTACTGCCATGCGTGCACGGGGCGCTAAGCTTACTGACATCGCGATTATCGTGGTGGCTGCCGATGATGATGTAATGCCTCAAACGAAAGAAGCGATTAATCATGCGCAGGTTGCCGGAGTACCTATCATTATTGCTATCAACAAAATTGATAAGCCGGGTGCCAATCCCGATAAGGTAAAAGAGTCTTTATCTAAAATAAATATTCTTGTTGAAGATTGGGGCGGTAAATATCAGTGCCAGCCAATCTCTGCAAAGACAGGGCAGGGAATTGACGACCTGTTGGAAAAAGTATTGCTCGAAGCTGAATTGTTAACACTAAAAGCAAATCCGGATAAGCCTGCGATTGGCTCAATCATAGAAGCTTCTCTTGATAAAGGACGCGGTTATGTTACAACCCTGATGGTGCAAGCCGGAACGTTGAATGTAGGTGACATTATGGTTGCCGGTTCAAACTACGGTCGTGTGAAAGCCATGTTTGACGATACGGGAAGTCGTGTACAAAAAGCAGGGCCATCAACCCCTGTTCAGGTTCTTGGATTGGATGGAGCGCCACAGGCCGGAGAAAAATTCCAGGTGATGGAAAGCGATCGCGAAGCGCGCGACCTTGCCACAAGAAGAAGCCAGATATTACGTGAACAAAGCATTCGCACCAAAAAACATATTACGCTTGACGAAATTGGCAGGCGCCTTGCCATCGGTTCGTTCAAACAATTGAATGTTATTGTGAAAGGGGATGTGGATGGTTCGGTAGAAGCGCTTTCAGATTCGTTGTTGAAACTATCTACGGAAAAAGTAGCGGTAAGTATTA
>CAZNRJ010000415.1:0-3138 GCA_964574945.1 uncultured Ohtaekwangia sp.
CACCGCCACCCTGCTGATCCATTCCAAAGTTAAGCTCAATGCCATACTCCGGCAACGGAGGGTTAGGCGCACGCCAGGCCATCATCAGGAAAAATGCAACTAACAATAGCGCATGGATACCTACAGAGGTAATCATGGCAATTCGTTTATTCTTTCGCTCCTGCTGCTCGCTCATACTCATTTCGGTTTGGTAGCAATTGAAACTTTAGCTTCTAACTTCGTGGCGATGCCCGCTACAAATACCATTTCGCGGGTAGGCACGCTTTCATCTATGTGAAGCACGACCACTCCTTTCGGGCCGGCCAGCTTGCTTTTTAATTCACCTTCTAAAGTTGACTTAGTCACGAGCTTCTCATTCACAAAGAATTTTAAGTCCTTGGTAACCGTTACAGAAACCTTTTGAACTTCAATGGTACTTGCTACACTGGTAGGTAAATTAACCGGCAATCCTGAAGGTGTAACAAATGAAGAGGTAAGCATAAAAAAGATCAGCAACAGGAAGATCAAATCTGTCATGGAAGCCATGCTAAATGATGCATCGATTTTATTTCTTGATTGTAAGTTCATCTTAACGAGGTTCCTGTAACAAGTCAATAAACTCAATGGAAGAATACTCCATTTTATGCACCACCTTGCTAACCCGTGTAACCAGGTAGTTGTAGCCGAGGTAAGCTATAATACCTACAACCAATCCGGCTACTGTTGTGATCATGGCCGTATAAATCCCATCTGCCAAAAGCTTGGGGCTTACCGAACCTTCTTCCTGGGCGATCGCAATAAATGCGCTCACCATCCCGATTACGGTACCCAAAAACCCAATCATGGGCGCGGCCCCCGCTATGGTTGCCAGCACCGAAAGGTTTTTTTCAAGCCTGAACACTTCAATCTTTCCTACATTCTCAATAGAAGCCTCGATGTTTTTTAACGGGCTTCCAATTCGTGCTACACCCTTTTCAATCATCCTCGCTACAGGGTTATCGTATTGTGCGCATAAAATCTTAGCGCCATTAATGTCTCCTTTTTGAACCAGCTCTTTAATCTTTGCCATGAAGGCATCGGAACTCACATTGGCTTTGTTAACCGTTCGCACCCGCTCCACAAAAATATAGACTGCAATGACAGAGCATATTACAAGTGGAATCATTAACGGACCGCCCGCCAGGGCGAGATCTATAAATGAAATCGTTTGGTCAGGAATTGCTTCCGTACCTGTTACAATCTGGGCAATCATCATAGTTTAAAAAATAAATAGCTTCCTCAAAAAATTAATACTTAACTACCCAGACTCCTTCGCCAAATTCCGGCTTGACAGAATCGGCATTTGTTTGTGCCAATGCATAGGTATCAAAACTCCCGACCGTAAGCCTGTGAAATTTCCATTTGCCAAAGGGAGGAACTATTTGCGTGCTTGTTCCTTTTGCGCTGAGCTTTTTCGCATAGTCCATTAGCAAATCGCCATCCACCGCGCTCGCTATTACAACATAATAACGACCTGTGCGGCTGCTTAGTGTTTCAATTGTGCCTATTGCAGGCTTAGCTGCTAAAGCCGCTGCAGCTGCATCTCTCTGCCGTTGCTCTTCAGCAGCCCTTTCGGCTGCTTCACGATCGGCCTTATCTTTGGCTGCCTTAGCTGCAGCATTCTTAGCTGCTAATTCTTTCTTGGCTTTCTCGGCTGCCTGTGGCTTATAGACATATTCCCAGATTAAATACCCTGCTACCACCAGGACAAGGCCAATAACAACCGCAATTATTACAGGTGCATTTGACTTTGGTTCTTCTGTGGGAGTATATGAATACGACTCACGAGCGGTTCCTTCAGCTTTGTAAGCAGACTCTTCTACTTTTGAAGTTTGTTGTTCCTGATTCTCCAGGGGCTTGTACTCAACTTCAGGTAAACCGAAATTGTCTTCACCGCTGTTGCCATCGTTGAGGTTATCATTTGGCTGATCGTCTTTGTCTTTTCTCTTTGCCATGGTTTGGGTTTTTAGCTTGGTATTATCACAAAATTAACGCAATTTCTTCAAATTAAGCTATTTTCAAAACACCCAGGTTATTCCTCCCATCACTTGCAAGCCCCTTACCGGGTAGTTTAAATATAGTTGATACTGATTGTTTAACAGATTACTGCCTTTCACAAATACCGAAAACTGTTTTGAAAGGAGATAACTGGCCTTCAAATTCAAATCCATCGCTGCATCTAACGTAGTCGTTACGTTGGTATCCGCATTAAACGCTTTAGCACCGCCTTGCATAATCAAATCTGCATTAAACTGAAGTTTTGAATAGAGATTATAGGAAGCATTAAAACTCACCCGGTATTTCGGACGATGCCACGCCTGATCGCTCGTGTAGCTGTATGAGTCGGCCCGTAAAAGTATCCGTGCAATTTCAGCATGCGAGAAACTCAACTCCGCAAACAAGTTTGTCCTTTTTGTATCATCAAACACCGTTATGAATTTTGCCCGGTCGGCAGGATCGTTTTTATAAAAATAAAAATCCTTCAGGTCAGCAAATGACAGTCCTGTGCCAAAGGCAACCTTGTTTCCTAATTTACCTTTCAAGCCACCCAGGAATTCTATTGCACGATTTGTATTATAAATTTCAATATTGGAATTAACCCAGGCGTTTTCATGGGCAATGCTGTGAAGGGAAACCTTGTCAATATCACCTGTTAACCCTGCATATACTTCCACTGATTCGCTGAGCGGGTAGGAAGCCTTCATGTCCGGATACACGTGTAACGACTTGTTTTTTCCGATGGTATCATTTTCATACACCACATTGGCGCCAATGTTTACAATCAAGTCTTCGATGGCTTCAAATTGATAGCCGCCTCTCACTTTAAAAATATGGCGAGGTTTTGCCTCCACCAATACATCCTTACGTGAGATAAGAAAATAATCTGAGCCTAAAACAATCTTACTTGTTTTTGAAACTTCGTAATCGCTGGCAAAGCCAAGGGCAACTTCACTCTCCCTTGCATCATAATGATCTCCCAAAAAGCTGAATGCCCCTTTTAGCTGATAATTGAATTTTCCCGAAGTGGAGTTTACAACATCACCCCCCAGGCTAACGATGGAATAGCTCTGCCTGATTTCAGCCCTTCCTCCTCACCATGTCCTCCGCCGATTCCTACCA
>CAZNRJ010000415.1:3148-3488 GCA_964574945.1 uncultured Ohtaekwangia sp.
ATTTCAGCCCTTTCACTGGGGGCTTGCTCGTATCCATAAAAATAAGTACCGATGTTTTCGTAATTTAAGAAACCGCCTACAGTGGCTTGTTTTCCAAAGGCTTTACCAAACAAGCGGAGCTGTGTGTTTCCGCTGGCCGAGTTGCTTTTATCAACGGGGCCCTGGCCAAAACTTTGATGAAACAACTTTGCTCCATAAAACTTCTCTTTATCCCGTTTCGTTGTTGCGTACGCATCTAAAAATGGAGAGAGATAGTTGCCAAATCCCGCGCTGATATAATTTCCATAGATCTTTGGAATCGGTTCGGCCTTCAATCGCAAAGGCCGGATAGCCGGGTTAA
>CAZNRJ010000416.1:0-3462 GCA_964574945.1 uncultured Ohtaekwangia sp.
CCAGGCCGAGCGCGACGCCGCGCGCAACACGCTCCTCTCCTACGGGCGCGATCTCAACGACTTCTCGGCTTTCCTTTCCGCGCGCGGCAAGGATTATCCCGCAGCCGGCCGCGCGGATATCGAGGCCCATCTCGCGGATCTCGCCGATCGGGGCATGGCGCGGGCGACGCGCGCCCGGCGGCTCGCGGCGATCCGGCAGCTCTACCGCCACGCCTTCCTCGAAGGCTGGCGCAGCGACGATCCTGCGGCGCTCATCCGCGGCCCCAAGAAGGCGCGCACCCTGCCCGGCATCCTCCACATAAACAGAAATAGCGATCTTAGGATTATCGCGGGGAGCAAAAGCAATAAAAACAGAGTGATCAAAAAGGGGTGGTGCGTTTTGCACAGTACCTGTTTTACCACATACTATAATATCTGCCAACCGGGCCCGCCTTCCCGTACCTTCCTCCACTACTTTTTGCATGGCATCTACGGCTACAATGAAATGCGATGAATCGATCAATGTATAATGACGCTCCTGATATTGAGGCAACGGTTTTTTATCCGCGCCAATCGCTTTTACCAAATGAGGGGTAAAATAAAATCCACGGTTGGCAATGATTGCTGCAAAGTTTGCCATTTGAATGGGCACTACTAAGTTTTCGCCTTCACCAATGGCCAATGAATAAATGTTAGAGAATTTCCAGGCCGTGCTTCTGTACGCACGATCGTAATAAGCAGGGGTTGGCACCAAGCCCTCTTTTTCGTTGGGCAGATCGATTCCTAATTTCCTGCCAAAGCCAAAGCTCATGATGTGTTTATCCCATTCTTCCAAACCAATACGCGTGTCGCCAAACGGGTCATTCACAACGCCTTTGTTGAGCATTCGCCTGAGTACATTATGAAAATATGGATTGCACGAATTGGCAATTGCTCCACGCAAATCTTCATTGGAATGATTGCCATGACATGCGATGATCCCGCCAGGCAGTCCCTTTCTAAGACAACGGATACGTGTTTCAGGTGTGATCACGCCTTCTTGCAAAGCTGTCATTGCCTGCGCGATTTTAAAAATTGAGCCCGGCCTGTATTGAGCCATGAGTGGCCGGTTAAACAACGGCTTCATGGAATCAATACTTATTTGCCTGAAGTTGGAACTGTAATTTCTTCCCGTAAGGAGATTGGGATCATACGATGGCCCTGATACCAAAGAAAGTATTTCGCCTGTTGCGGGTTCGATGGCTACAATACTTCCCGACTTCCCTTTCATCAGCATTTCGCCATATTGTTGAAGATCGATATCAATCCCTGTAGTTAAATTCTGACCCGGAACAGATAACGTATCGTACAATCCATTTTTGAATTCGCCTTTCTCAATACCTTTTACATTGCGCAGCTTGAAGCGCACACCCCGCTGGCCGCGCAGTTGCTCTTCATAAAAATATTCAATGCCGCTCTGCCCAACATAATCCCCTTGTTTATAAATTTTGTCGGCATCTCTTGACAAACTTTCTTTGCTAATTTCACTCACATATCCCAATGCATTGGCCAAGGCGGGTGTGGCATACGAGCGCGTGGTTCTTGCCTGAATATAAAAGCCCGGAAAACTTTCGAGGTGATCCTGCACTTTGGCGAAATCAACATTGGATAGTTGATTCATGAAAATGGTGGGCTTATAAGGAGAATATTCCTTTCGGGCCTTCATGGTTTTAAACCGGCCACGCAACTCTTCGCGCGAAATTTCGAATACTGCGCAAAACTTTGCGGAATCAAAATTCTTAACATCTTTGATTACAACTTCGAGATCAAATTCAGGCGAATTGAAAACAATTAATTTTTGATTGCGATCGTAAATCAATCCCCGAAAGGGATATTCTACCTGGCGCAGAATTACATTTCCATCAGCGAGCTCTGCGTACTTATTATCCAGCACCTGGATAAAGAACAGCTTGATTAAAAAAATTAATCCAACTACAATAAATATAACCTGCAATATGTCTTTCCTTCCCTCATTCATATACGCCTGCCCTGCGGAGACAAATATTGTAATAAAATAATAACTGTCATGGTAAACATCAAACTACCTACAATCTTTAGCATGGTGTACCAAAATAATGTGAAGCTTGCTGCTTCCACAAAAAATAAAACCAGGTGGTGAAGAAACACAAGCGGCAATGTATACACCAAAAACCATTGGAGTCCATTGGAGGCAACGGTAGCTGATGATCCTGAATCATATCCACCCTGTGGGGTAATAGTTGCCATCCAGTAATTGCGCAGGTAGGCTACCAATACTGTGGCCATAGCATGCAGACCCATGCTATTGTAAAATATATCGATAGTAAAACCGAGCACAAATCCGATGGCCATTAATGCCAGTGTGTTAAGTTCAATTGGCAGAAGAAGGATAAAGACTATATATAAAAAGCAGAATGCAGAATCAAACAAAACGAGATTTCTGAATACCAACACCTGGATCAGTACATACACAAAAAACAGGATAAATTGTAAGATACCCGTACGACTCATTTTGCTACTCCCACAGTTATTTGTTCCAGAGAATCTTTTTCACTTTTTAACCGGCTTTTGATCACCTCCACAAAAGACAAGCGACCAAAGTCCTGCGACAGCTCAATCTGAATGTCCCAAAAATTTGTTTCTTCTTTCAGGTTAGCTTTGCGAATAATCCCTACCATTATTCCTTCCGGGAAAACAGCATTATATCCTGAAGTTACCACGGTATCGCCAACAACAGGGGTGGCATGGCGTGGAATGAATAATAAATTGGAGTATCGCTGATGAAGGCCGTCCCAACGCGCACTTCCAAAATGATTTGTTCTTTTAATCACACATGAAACTTGCTCGTCTACATTTAACAACGAAATGAGAACCGAATAATTTTTGGAGACTGATTTAACTTTACCCACGGCACCATCATTACTAATGGCAGCCATACCGGGCAATATTCCATCCGTTGCTCCTTTATTGATCGTTATGAAATTTTTGTACTGGTTGGTTGAATTGGCTATCACTTTTGCACTTACAAATTCATATTGATCAACTTTGGCAGAATCCCGGTTTACGGGAAGATAGTTCTGCTCCAATTGGTGCATTCTCTCAAGATCAGCACGCAAACTTGCATTTTCCTGCGCCAGTTCTTCATTAATTGTTCGCAACGAAAAGTATTCCCTTACCCCCTGGGAAAAGCCAAGGATGTTGGCAGCCAGCCGGTTGGATGAGTTAAAATACTTTGTGCTTTGATATTGGTTGTTTTCAATAACCAACCAACTGCAAGACAACTCAAGAAGTAAAAAAGTTAAAAAAGCCCTGTACTCGTAAATAAAATTTATGAGTCGCTCCATTCATCAGGTCATCAAAATCTTTCTGAAATGATTAAGGTTTTTCAGTGTTGCCCCTGTGCCTCTTACTACTGCGCGCAACGGATCGTCCGCTACGTGAATAGGCAATTTTGTTTTTAGCGAT
>CAZNRJ010000417.1:0-3103 GCA_964574945.1 uncultured Ohtaekwangia sp.
CAGCGCCAACATCGGCAGCTTTAGTATAAATACCACCGCCTACACGGGCAAAAAGTGCGATAGAAGATGCGCCAAAAGAAAATCCGGTAATAATGGTGATTACCTGATTCAGGCTGGCCTGGGTATCAACCCCAAACATTTTTGCATAGATGATTAACAGAACGCTAAGGCCCAATACACCAATCCCAACAACACCCATACCCATAACGGATCCGCCTGCAAAGGCAACTTCCAATGCTTTGCCAAGACTTGTTCTTGCTGCGTTTGTTGTTCTAACGTTTGCTTTTGTAGCCACGCGCATTCCGATAAATCCCGCAAGGGCAGAACAAAATGCACCTAATACAAACGAAACACCAACCAACGGGGAGGAGGTTTCGCTGTTGGCTGTTACAGCGAGCAAAACCGCTACGCAAACAACGAAGATGGCGAGCACTTTATACTCAGCCTTTAGAAAGGCCATAGCCCCTTCGGCAATATGGCCGGCAATTTTTTTCATTTTGTCTGTGCCGGCATCTTGCTTAGCTACCCAGGCACTTTTCCAAACGACAAAGAGTAAGCCCAGAACCCCAAATGCGGGCATTGCATAGAGAATGTTTTCCATTTTGATTTTAGATTTTCGGATTAATTAAGTCAAAAAACCGCTTGACCATAGCCAAACGGTTTTTAAGTGCCGCAAATATAGAATAACTCCCATAATGGGCAAAATCCTTGTTTTTTATACAGATCAAAGGCTAAACATAGCCCTGAGGGCAGTCCAAAGACTTTTCTTTTTTTGATCGTCTAATTGATCCAATGATTCTGAAATGATTATTGAAACCCCGTCCAGGTTAATGTTCTCATAATGTTTGAAGGGCTTTGTCAATGAAGCGCCAAATGCCAACACACGGGTAGGCGCAAATACGGCAAGGTCATTCATGTCAAACTCTTTTTTTATGATAATCTGCGCACACGCAAGATTTAGTTTAATGGCTTTTAACATTTTAGAAAGTGTGTCAAGCTCAGCTTCCGATAATTCCTCCCAGGGTTTAGCAAGAATAATAAGTAAAGGAGTGGATATTGAATAAATATCTTCCTGAAAGATGGTTTCGAGTTCGCTCATACTTTCTTTATATCAAAGATAGACTTCAATTCGTTTGCCTCAGCGGGACTCATACGACCTGATAGAATTAATCGAAGTTGCCTTCTGCGCAGTGCACCATTATACAATTCCGTTTCTTCTGCAGTTTCAGGAACTACTTCGGGTATCTCCACCGGATGGCCTTCTTTATCAACAGCCACAAATGTGAAATAAGCTGAGTTGCTTTCCATTTTTTTTCCTTCCGGGATATTCTCCGCATCTACATCAATCCTGATTTCGAGAGAAGAGTTGAACGCGCGCGTTACCCGGGCCCTCAGTGTAACAACATCGCCCAACCGGATAGGGGATCGAAAAGAAATATTATCCACCGAAGCGGTAACTACAATGCTGTTGCAGTGTTTCTGTCCGGCTATGGCCGAGACAATATCCATCCAATGCATAAGCCGCCCGCCCATCAGGTTGTTGAGCGTATTCGTGTCGTTAGGCAAAACCAATTCAGTCATGCTTACTGCAGATTCCCTTGGATGTTTTTTCCTTCGTGTCATAAAGTTTTTGTAAAAGCAACCGGCTACTAACTGTTAGTTCGTTTTGGAAGTTCACAAAAATCATAAAAAAACTTTGTAATACCCGCAGTCAATTTGCTTATTGCATCAAATAATAATCGGACGTGTTAAATCAATTCTCCACTAACCTTTCAATCAGCTCAATTTCTTTTGAGACGATTACCATTACATCCATTATTACGGGGTAGCTCCCTACATATTCTGCCTTTCTCCTGACATATTAGTTTAATCATTATCAACATTAAAAAATTCAGTGGCACACTGAGTTAAATCTCTTTATGAAATGGCTATATAAAAAGTAAAGTCCGGTTATAGAAAAACAATAGCCATTCCATGTGACCAAAAACAAAAAAATTATTAGCGCATGAAAGTACTCAAGTTTGGAGGATCATCCGTAGCAACACCCGCGCGCATCAGGTCCGTTATAGAAATTCTTAAACCTTACCTGGAAGGTAAACCTGCCGTTGTATTTTCTGCGTTTGGCGGAGTTACAGACACATTAATATCATTGAGTACTTCTGCCCTACAGGGCGAGATAGAATATAAAGATCAATTACAGGCATTAGAAGCCCGGCATCTGGATGCTGTTCGCGAGCTGATTGGCATTCAAAAGCAGAGCAGTGTTATTGCGCACGTAAAATTTACCTTCAATGAATTGGAAGATGTTTTGCACGGAGTGTTTTTAGTGAAAGAACGAACCCCGCGCACGCTTGATTACATCATGAGTTTTGGGGAAAGGCTTTCAGCCTACATTATTTCAGAAGCAATAAAAGATCAGAATATTAAAGCTGAATTTTTGGATGCGCGCAAGGTGGTTCGCACCGATAATCATTTTGGATATGCCCGTGTTGATTTTGAAACTACGAATAAACAAATCCAAAATCATTTTGCAGCCCATAAAGATTTGCAAATCATAACCGGGTTCATTGGCTCTTCCGAATCGGGTGAAACAACAACCATTGGCCGCAGTGGTTCGGATTATACAGCTTCAATTTTTGCGGCTGCTTTGAAAGCAACCTCATTGGAAATCTGGACCGATGTTGACGGAATGATGACGGCTGATCCACGTAAAGTGAAAAAATCTTTTACCGTGGCAGAGATGACATATAATGAGGCCATGGAATTATCGCACTTTGGTGCGAAGGTTATTTTTCCGGCTACCATGCAGCCCGCTATGGTTAATCAAATTCCAATCTGGATTAAGAATACATTCAATCCTTCGTTCGCAGGAACAGTTATCAGTGAGAAGTCAAATGGAAAGAACCTGATCATTAAAGGAATTTCTTCCATGGATAAAATCAGTTTGCTGAGTGTGCAAGGAAGTGGTTTGGTGGGTGTAGTAGGCGTATCGATGCGGTTGTTTGGAACACTGGCTAAAGAAAGCATCAGCGTTATTTTAATCAGCCAGGCATCGTCAGAGCATTCTATTTGTTTTGCGATTGAATCTGCGAAAGCGAAACAG
>CAZNRJ010000417.1:3113-3457 GCA_964574945.1 uncultured Ohtaekwangia sp.
GGCAAAGACAGCTATTGAAAAAGAATTTCAATATGAGATTCGCAGCCGCGAAATGGATGAAGTGAGAGTGGAGACAAGTCTTTCTATCGTTGCTATTGTGGGAGAGAACATGAAACATAACCCGGGCACAAGCGGGCGCATGTTTAGCGCGCTCGGGCGAAGTGGAATTAACATTAATGCCATTGCACAAGGTTCATCTGAGTTAAATATTTCAGCGGTTATTCATGAGCAGGATATTGCCAAGGCGCTCAATGTACTTCATGAAGCATTTTTCCTTTCGGATAGGAAAGTGCTAAACCTTTTTCTTATTGGCACAGGGTTGATCGGAAAATCATTGCTGAATA
>CAZNRJ010000418.1:0-1115 GCA_964574945.1 uncultured Ohtaekwangia sp.
CACGTATAGAATGCCAATGTTCAGGTCGGCAATCTGTAAGCTGTATTCAATGCCACCAATCTGCAACGTGCTGCCCCAGGGTATTACCACACCGGCCATCAACGCAGTGAGCATAGCAATACAAGGCCCCACAATGAAAAGAAACTTATTCGATACGTTCGGAATAATTTCTTCCTTCATAATGAACTTCAATCCATCGGCAAGCGGCTGGAGTATGCCAAAGGGCCCGGCACGATCCGGCCCTATGCGATCCTGGAGAAACGCAGCCACTTTTCTTTCTGCATACGTGGAGTACGCAGCTATGCCTAACGTAACCAGGAAGATCACTCCGGCCAAAATGCTTTTATATACTATAAAGGATAGTATCATCCCTCGATGGTTTTACCGGTTAACTGATTTCCTTTTTCAAATTCAATCTGCCGCTCAATTTCTTTTTTCAGCGTAAGCAAGTCGGTTCTTTCATAATGGTTCTGTGAAATAACAGAGCTATGCTCAATGTGGCGCGGGCCTTCCACCGTCCAGTGCGAAACTTCTTTATGCTCGTAGCGGCACTCGTTACAAATAAATTCTTTCACTTCTCCGTACTGATCTTTGCGGGCTGTTACACGCAACACTTCATTGTCCTTCATCCATAATACCACTTTACCGGAACACTTCGTGCAATTTCGATGAGCATCCATCGGGTTGGTAAACCACACCCGGCTTTTGAAACGGAACGTATTATCCGTAAGCGCTCCGACCGGGCACACGTCAATCATATTACCGGAAAAATCGTTGTCAACCGCTTTTTCAATGTATGTGCTGATCTCTGACTTATCGCCACGACCTATTATGCCATGCACGCGGTTATCCGTAAGCTGATCGGCCACGTACGTGCATCGATAACACAGGATGCAGCGCGTCATGTGCAGCTTTATCTTATCTCCAATGTCTATCTTTTCAAATGTTCTGCGGTCTTCTTCGTAGCGTGTTTTGGCTGCACCATGTTTGTAGGCAAGGTTCTGTAAATCGCATTCGCCTGCCTGGTCGCAAATGGGGCAATCCAGCGGGTGATTGATCAGCAAAAATTCAACAACGCCTTTTCGCGCTTCCAATACTTCGGGGGAAGTGATGCT
>CAZNRJ010000418.1:1125-3454 GCA_964574945.1 uncultured Ohtaekwangia sp.
ATGCCATCCATTACCGTTGTGCGGCACGAAGCTACCAGCTTGGGCATAGGGCGCGGATCTTTTGCTGAACCTTGCGCAACTTTCACCAGGCAAACCCTGCACTTGCCGCCACTGTCTTTTAGGCTGGTGTAATAGCACATGGCAGGCGGAACCAGGTCGCCACCAATCTGGCGGGCGGCATTCAGGATGGTGGTACCGTCCGGTACTTCAATGCTTATATTATCTATTGTTACTTTTGCCATTTGTTTAATTCAAAATTTCAAATTCGAAATTCAAATTGATTCCGTTTATGCTATTGTCAGGTTTTTCTCCACAACAAAAGGCTCTTTCTCAAAATGTTTTGGATCCTTTACTTTTTCAGGATAGCGAACGTGATACTCAAACTCTTCACGGAAATGACGGATGGCGCTGGCTACAGGCCACGATGCTGCATCGCCCAGCGGGCAAATCGTATTTCCTTCAATCTTCCTGGCAATGTCTGCCAGCAAGTCAATATCCTCCCATGTTCCATGTCCGTGTTCAATACGATGCAAAACTTTTTCCATCCAGCCTGTTCCTTCACGACACGGACTGCACTGCCCGCATGATTCATGGTGATAAAAGCGCGCGTATGTCCACGTGTTGCGCACGATACAAGTAGTTTCATCCATAACAATAAATCCGCCCGAGCCCAGCATGGTGCCGGTTGCAAAACCACCATCAGCCATCGATTCGTAGGTCATCAGGCGCGGTTCGCCTTTGGCTGTTTTCAAAATCAGTTCAGCAGGCAGGATAGGAACGGACGAGCCACCTGCCACCACGGCTTTCAGCTTTCGTCCTTTCCAGATGCCGCCACAATATTCATCGGAATAAATAAACTCCTCTACGGGCAAACCCAGTTCAATTTCATACACACCCGGCTTGTTGATATGGCCGCTAACCGAAATCAATTTTGTTCCGGCACTTTTGCCTATACCCACATCGTTGTATTTGTCGGCTGTGATGTTGATGATGGTAGGAACCGATGCAATGGTTTCCACATTGTTCACCACAGTAGGACAAGCATACAACCCTGCAATGGCAGGGAAAGGAGGCTTCAATCTCGGCAGTCCGCGTTTGCCTTCCAGCGATTCAAGCAATGCTGTTTCTTCGCCACAGATGTAAGCGCCCGCGCCCGGGTGAACATAAATGTCGAGCGAGTAGTCTGTTCCTAAAATATTTTTCCCGAGCAATCCTGCCGCATAAGCTTCGTCAATGGCTTTCTCCAATATGCGAACGATATACATATACTCGCCTCTTATATATATGTATGCTGTTTTCGCGCCAAGCGTATAGCTGGAAATAATCATCCCCTCGATGAGAAGATGCGGGATTTTTTCCATCAGGTAACGGTCCTTGAAAGTGCCCGGCTCGCTTTCGTCTGCGTTGACAACCAAATACCTCGGCTTATCCGATTTCCTGTCGAGAAAACTCCATTTCAAGCCCGAAGGAAAACCGGCACCGCCCCTGCCCCGCAGATCGGAAAATTTTACTTCTTCCAGTATCTCCTCAATTGTCATGGTTTTGAGCGCTTTTTCTACAGATACATAGCCACCTTTCGAGCGGTATACATCCAGCGTTTCAATGCCGGGAATGTCAACGTGTTCGGTTAGAAATTTCTTTCCCATTACTTAGTATCGAGATAAGTTTTGCGTTGTCCTGAATTTCTTAAGCCTTCAATAAGCTGGTCTGCTTTTTCTTCCGTCAGGTTTTCGTAATAACTGACACCACACTGAAGCATAGGCGCTGTTCCGCATGAACCCAGGCACTCTACTGCTTTTAATGAGAACATTCCATCCGGTGTGGTTTCGCCTTCGCGGATGCCCAACTTTTTTTTCAGGTGCGTCAATATATCATCCGACCCGCGTAACATGCACGGCCCTGTCTGGCAAACTTCCAGCAGGCACTTTCCTTTCGGCTTCAGGTTGTACATGGAGTAGAACGAGGCTACCTCATACACTTCTATCGGCTTCAAATTTAGCAACGAAGCCACATAGTCCATCACAGGCACACTCAGCCAGCCGTCAAACTCTGCCTGTGCCAAATGCAACACAGGTAACAGGGCAGATTTATGTTTGCCTTCAGGGTAGCGCCTGATGATTATGTTCACCTGGTTGAGTGCTTCGTCTGAAAATTTTATCTCCACTTTTCGTTCGTTATCTGTTAATGGTTATTCGTTAATAGTTGCATACCGCGATTAACGAATAACATCTTTTACGCATCCAACTCACCGGCAATTACATTCATGCTGCTCATGGTAAGAATAGCATCTGATAATACAGAGCCCCTGGTCATTTCAGGGTATGCCTGG
>CAZNRJ010000419.1:0-3432 GCA_964574945.1 uncultured Ohtaekwangia sp.
GCTTATATATAGAAACCACCTCAAAAACACTATCCAAAACGACTGCCGCTAACAGAGCGGTTTGGCGCAAGCGGGGGTTCAGTGCTCCCGACTAAATTGCGGAGCGGCAACTGCTGCTTAAGAAACAAGCGTATCAAACATTTTGGTAAACGCTTTCATTTCATCGAGCGTACCCCTTGTTGTTGCTGGTCGCCTGACCTGCAACATTCTTATATATCATCCCTATCGGGATTTAAAATCCTCGAACTTAATTTTACCAATATTGCATCCCTAACTGGATTATCATATTACATCTAAATAAGTCCCGGCAGGGACGGCATATTGGTAAAAAAGTTAACCCCAAATTGAATGAGTCCCGTGGGGACGGTATGTAAGAATAGCAAATTGGTTGAGCCTCTAATGCGCCCCGTCAAACCACTCCTTAAACTCACTCACTTTTTCGCGGCTCACGATTATTTCAGGCTCCCATTTAATGTGGGGTGTAATTTTTAACCGGCTGTTTGAATACACAATCACATCCTGGATGGCGCTGATGTGAACAATGTAGCTGCGGTTTACGCGATAGAATAATTTTGGATCGAGGATTTCGCTCAGGCTTTCTAAGGTATAATCAATAATAAACTTTCTGAGTTGGTTAGTGATCAGGTACACATCGCGGCCATCCGCAAAGAGCATGCTGATTTGATCGGTGGTGATTGATTTTATATGATCGCCCAACTTTACCATGAAACGGTTTTTGTAGGGCTTGCTTTGCGTATCGAACGTTTTTGTGATTGTTTCATTCTTATTTTCATTCCAGCGTAACTGGTTTCCAAGTTCTTCAACTTTTTTTAAGCTGTTAGATAAATCGGTGAACGTAATTGGCTTCAACAGGTAATCAATGCCATTCATTTTAAAGGCTTCGAGTGCGAACTCGTTATAGGCAGTGATAAAGATAACAGGCTTTTGCACCGTTACTTCTTTAAAAATGTCGAAGCTCACGCCATCCTTCAATTGAATGTCCATAAAGATCAGGTCAATTGAAGATTGATTTGCTTCCAGCCAGTTCACAGCATCTTCCACCGACTCAACAATTCCTTTTATTACAATGCCAGGGCTATACCGGGTAAGGTAACGTTCCAACTTTTCGCTTGCCGGAGTTTCATCTTCTACAATCAGCACATTAAGGGCCAGGCTCATGAGTGCTCCAGGGTTTCGTCAGTGGCTATCCGCATAAGCGGAAATTTAATATAATTTTCTTTGCCGGCTTTCACTTGCACAAACGGGTTTTCACTAAAGAAGGAATAGGATCGCTGCAACCGCGAGTACGCATTCAAACTGTCTTTGTGCAACAGCAGCTTATCATTGATTGAATGTTGCAGCACCAGATACTCATCGCCTTCTTCCAGGTACACACGGATTACCAATGGGGATTGCCTGGAAATAAGCGTATTGCGAACAATGGCATCGATAGTAACCAACAACGAACAAGGAATGAGATGAATATTTTTGCCCTTAATAGAGCTTAACAGGTTCAGGTGATTCTGAAATTTATAATTCAGGAGCTTTACTAATTGTTCGGCCGCGTTCAGTTCTTCTTCGAAACTAACCAGCTCTTTATGGCGGTTGATAAGGCTATAGCGATAGATGCCGGCCAGGTAATCAATTTGTTCTTCGGCCTGATCAACATTGTGTTGCAAGGTTAGAATCAGGTTCTCTAAACTTTCGTACAGCAGGTCGGGGTTTATTTCATTTTTGAACGAGGTAAAATCGGCATCTAATTTTTCGCGCAGCTTTTTCTCTTGCTGGATCAGGAATGTGTTCTCCCTGTTCAGGTAAAAATTACTGAAGAATAACACATTATAAAGAAGGCCAATCACTCCATAGATAGAAAGAAACAAACTAAGCTCACTGGGGCTGATGTCAAAACCAATAATCCATTTATAGTACGCCCCGATAGCTGCTGCCAGCAACACTAACGAAATGGCAAGTGTGAAGAAAATTTGTGAAAAGATTCTTCGCTGTAACGTTTGCCGGGCAAACCTTTTTTCTGAAAGTGCAATGGTGAGTCGCATGGACTCCAAAGAAATATAGGCCAGCGCAATGCATACATATACTTCGTTGCTGCTGAAAATATCTTTGATTTCAGTAAACGTATTATTGATCAACAGAATGAGCAGGTAAACCATCAGCCCCAGTACGGGGGCGGACAGAATCCTGAAAAGCGGCTGATGAATAAATAACCGGTTCATGAAAATTGCAAAGCGGGATGCGCCTCTTGTTTAACATTCTGTTTGATAACCGGAAGTGTAACGGTAAACCGGGCTTCGTCTTTTATCAGGATTTTTTCTTTCGTAAAGAATTGGTAACGACTGGTAATGGTAGTTAACCCTATCTGAAAGCTTTCGCGTTTTTCGGCAATTGTTTTTGAATTGGCAACAATAATCCGGGTATTGTCCTGTGCTGAAATGTAAATCAACAACGGGTTGTCTTTCGAGATTTTATTGTGCTTTACAGCGTTCTCAACCAACAACTGCAACGTCATGGGTGGAATAAACGTGTCGTATAAACTCTTCGGCAGATTAAATTCAAGCGACAGGTGTTGTTCGTACCGGACCTGAAGTAAATAATAATACGCTTTCACAAATTCAATCTCTTCCCGTACGGTGACAAGCTTTTGCTTCTGGTTGTCGATTACATACCGGAATGTGTCAGCCATTCGCCTTATGAATTGTTCAGCCATAAATGTATCCTTAAACAGCAAAGACGAAACTGTATTAAGACAGTTGAATAAATAGTGCGGACTGATTTGCGCTTTCAGCGATTCAAACTGAAGTTCGAGCTGCAGGCGGTCGAGCCGCATGTGTTCAACCTGGGTCTTCGCATAGAACTGATAAGAATACAACAGTCCATAAAAGATCTCATAAATAAATAATGAGATGGCGAGCAGGATGCCTAATTTGGTTACGTCTTCTGTGCGGGCTTCCAGTAACAACAGGTTTGCTGTTATCGCGAAGGCAAGAACAAGGATTCCATTAATCAAAAATCCCGAAAGGAAGCGGGCTAAAAAATGAGTGCGCCAATGAATCCAGCGATCCAATAATTTGTCAGTTCGCCAGGCTAAGAATCCCGCCATGTTAGTGATCACCATACAGATTATGTATTCGTAGGCCTCCAGCTTGAGGGAAGGGAAACGGCCGTGGTTGCTGTAGAAAATGTAAATGAAAAATAATACCCCCAGGCTTGTGCAGATAATGGCGAGCAATCCAAACCTTTTCATAAATCGATTTTGCAAGACGCTGATTGGGGATGCCATAATACCTTTAAACTACTCAAAATTTTGAAAGTTTCAGGCACGATGAATTTCTCCGGTTTGAATTAATTATCCATGGCGCGCATGGCGCGGCCGTAGTAGGTTTCAGAATTAATTTTCCGGGCAGCTGAGCGATAAGC
>CAZNRJ010000420.1:0-3418 GCA_964574945.1 uncultured Ohtaekwangia sp.
CCAAGCACCATTCGGAACTGACTAGTGATCTAAAAGAAGAAATCCGGGACATTATTATCTTTTACCAGAGAAAATTAAAATCACAAAAAAATCTGATCAGTTTCTGCGAATTTGAAAACAGAGAAATTGAAGTAGAGAAAAATGGTAGTATAGTAAAGAAAGTTGTTGGATTGAAAGTCGTTCCAAAATCATCGCCATTGTTTCAAGAGTTTAAGATATGGCAAGTGCTGAATAACGTTTTGGCCAGAAAAAAGGGAAGCGGAAAACGGACTGCCTCGAACGCAGAAAATGACAAAGACGTCTTTGAATTTGATTTACAGGCAAAACAACAATTGTTTGATGAATTGAATATCAAAGGCAATTTAAAATCGGATAAAATCATTGATCTGTTAGGATATAAGCAAAGCGAATGGGAACTCAACTATTCCGAATTGGAAGGAAACAGAACCAGTAAAGCCTTATATAAGGCATACCTGAAAATTCTTGATTTGGAAGGCTATGATGTAAAGGATTTGCTGAAAGTAAAATCCAACAAAGATGAAGTAGCGTTAGACGATTTGAATGTTTCTGCTAAGGAAATCAAACAAATGGTAAAATCCATCTTTGAAACGTTAAATATCAATACTGAAATTTTAGATTTCAATGCGGAGTTGGATGGCAAAGCCTTTGAACAACAGGCTTCGTACCAGCTTTGGCATTTGCTCCATTCCTATGAAGGTGATGATTCAGCAAGCGGAAATGAAAAGTTATACGAATTGCTGGAAAAGAAATTCGGTTTCAAAAAAGAGCATAGCCAGATTTTAGCAAACATTGCCTTGTCTGACGATTACGGGAACTTGAGCACAAAGGCTATGCGAAAAATCTATCCATACATAAAAGAACTACAATACGATAAAGCTTGTGGCGAAGCTGGGTACAGACATTCTGCATCTTCATTAACCAAAGAAGAAATTGCCAATCGTCCGTTAAAAGACAAATTGGAATTGCTGAAAAAGAACAGCTTGCGAAATCCTGTCGTTGAGAAAATCCTCAATCAAATGGTTAATGTAGTTAACACATTAATTGTTGCAAACAGCAAAAAGGATAAAGATGGTAACATTGTAGAATATTTCAAGTTCGATGAAGTGCGCATTGAGCTTGCTCGTGAATTAAAGAAAAACGCTAAAGAACGGGCTGAAATGACCAGCAATATTAACACGGCAAAAGCTAATCATGAAAAGATTATAAAACTTTTGCAAAGTGAATTTGGCATAAGGAATCCAAGCCGCAACGACATCATCCGTTATAAGTTGTACGAAGAACTTAAAAATAATGGCTATAAAGATTTATACACAGACGAGTACATCTCAAGGGAGATTTTATTCAGCAAGCAAATAGACGTTGATCACATTATTCCACAAGCACGTTTGTTTGATGACAGTTTTTCCAACAAGACAGTGATTTTCCGTAAGGACAATTTGAAAAAGGGTAACCGTACTGCTTTTGATTATATCGAAAACGAATATGGGCAAGAAAAATCCGAAAAGTTCTTAAAAAGAATAGAGAGTCTATTTGAAGTCGGAAAAAAGAACAAGGAAGAAGGCATATCCAAAGCCAAGTTTCAAAAACTACAAAAAAAGGAAACGGAAATTGGTGACGGATTTATAGAGAGGGATTTGCGCGACAGCCAATATATCGCCAAGAAAGCCAAAAATATGTTATATGACATTACCCGCTCCATAGTGTCAACCTCAGGAAGTATAACAGACAGGCTTCGTGAAGATTGGGATTTGGTGAACATTATGCAGGAACTCAATTTCGATAAGTTCAAAAAACTCGGGCTTACTGAAAAAGTAGAGAAGAAAGACGGTACGTTCAAAGAACGTATTGTGGACTGGAGCAAACGTAACGACCATCGGCACCATGCCATGGACGCCCTAACGGTTGCTTTTACGAAACACAACCACATTCAGTATTTGAATTATTTGAATGCACGCTACAACGAAACGCACAAAGAGCACGGGAACATAAAAGGGATAGAAGAAAAGGAAACTCATGTCATCAAAGATGATAACGGAAACAGTAAACGGGTATTCAATCTTCCTATTCCGAATTTCCGAATAGTAGCCAAAGAACACTTGGAAAACATTTTAGTTTCGCACAAAGCAAAAAACAAAGTTGTAACCAAAAACAAAAACAAAATCAAAACTGCTAAAGGCGAGAAAGTAAAAACAGAATTGACACCAAGAGGGCAGCTACACAAAGAAACCGTTTACGGTAAATACCGCTACTATGTACACAAAGAAGAAAGGGTTGGGGCAAAATTTGATTTGGAGACGATAAATAAAGTAGCCAACCCGATTTATAAGAAACTTTTGATTCAACGTTTGTCTGAAAACGGAAATGATCCCAAAAAAGCCTTTGCAGGGAAAAACGTCCTGTCGAAAAATCCTATTTATTTAGACGATTCAAAAACAGAAGCCCTGCCCGAAAAAGTAAAATTGACATGGCTGGAAGAAGATTATTCCATTCGTAAAGATGTAACACCTGAAAATTTCAAAGACGCCAAGACCATTGAAAAAGTATTGGACGAAGGTGTGAAACGGTTATTGATGGCTCGTTTAAATGAGTACGATAATGATCCGAAAAAAGCCTTTTCAGATTTAGATAAAAATCCTATCTGGCTAAACAGAGAAAAAGGAATTTCCATAAAACGGGTAACCATTAGCGGAGTAAGCAATGCCGAGGCACTGCACTACAAAAAAGACCATCTGGGCAACGAAATATTAGATAAAGACAGCAAGCCTATTCCTGTGGATTTTGTAAGCACGGGTAACAACCATCACGTAGCGATTTACAGAGATGAAAAAGGAGATTTACAAGAAAGAGTTGTTTCACTTTTCGATGCTGTTCAATTAGTAAATGCCGGGCTTCCTGTTATTGACAAAGAATTTAATAAAGGGCTTGCCTGGGAGTTTCTATTCACCATGAAACAAAACGAATACTTCATTTTTCCAAACGAGCAAACAGGTTTTAACCCTAAAGAGATCAATTTATTGGACCCGAAAAACAATAAGCTGATAAGTCTGAATTTGTTCAGGGTACAAAAGTTGACAACCGGTGATTATTGGTTTAGACATCATTTAGAAACAACAGTTGATGTAAAACTTCCATTGAAAGATATTGCATATAAAAGGTGCAGCTCAACGGGAATTAAGGATATTGTCAAAGTCCGAATCAATCATATTGGCCAGATTGTGAAGGTAGGGGAATATTGATTTTATCTGTAATCATCAACCGTGAAAATCCAAAATACCATTTTGGATTTTCACGGTTCGTTTTCCTACCTTTACGGCATGATAAACCGAGCGTTAACAAGCTATATCGAAACGTTACTAAAGGAGTTCCCTGCCGTGGCGCTGTTGGGGCCGAGGCAGGT
>CAZNRJ010000421.1:0-1087 GCA_964574945.1 uncultured Ohtaekwangia sp.
CTTTTCGCGAAAGATTCGCGGAAAGCGTCAATGCCTCTTGCGAGGTCTTACTTTTAATTAACACAGTGTCGTTCTCGAAGTAGCGAAATGGAAAAGAAGTAAACTCAGGCCGGGCTCCGGTAGTCTTTTGAATCCACTCCAATTCATAATTCGCATTGCTGATGGAAGTCGTTGAAACCGAATCATTTCCAATTTTTTGTAATTCAATCCACAACATGGCGCCTCCATCGCGGTAACGCGGTCTTTGTCCCGAAACAAAATTGCCTAACGAGTAAGCAATGAAATTATCATCCTTCTTGTTCCAAACCATGGGTTGCAACACATGTGGATGCGAACCGATCACCAGCTTCGCCCCTTCGCGCAAGCATAATGCGGCAACCACCTTTTGATCTTTTGCCGGCAGGCTTTGATACTCCAAACCCCAATGCATAAAAACTATAATTGCATCCGTCTGTTGTGCCCTCGCTGTTGCCATGTCAGCTTTTATTGTTACTGTATCTATCAGGTTAACAATGTTGGGTTTCGTTACCGGAATACCATTGGTTCCATACGTATAGTTGAGCAATGAAAACCTGAATCCATTTTTTTCAACCAGCAATGGAAATGTATGGGCCCGGTCAGTAGAATCCTTAAACGTTCCGGTGTGTTGTATCTGCAATGAGTCCAGCACATCAATTGTGCGTTCAACTCCTTTGCGCCTGCGATCCAAACTATGATTATTAGCGGTAACCAACACATCAAACCCGGAACGTTTCAATTCAATGGCCAAGGCATCGGGCGCACTAAATTGCGGATACCCTTTGTAGGGCGATCCCGCCAGGGTTAATTCCAAATTGCCAATTGTTAAATCAGCCGACCGAAGTATAGGCGCCACATATTCAAAACAAGACGAGTAATCATACTTTTTTGTGATTGGGTTGAATGCTGCTTCAATGTTTGAATCGTGCTGCATAATATCGCCCACAAAAAGCAGCGAGATGCGTGTGGTATCTTGAGCATTTACCGCAGAGACGCAGAGGGCGCAAAGAAAACAACAAAGACAAACAAGTATTTTGACAAAAGATTTGAAGAACTGATTGCTCATTCT
>CAZNRJ010000421.1:1097-3416 GCA_964574945.1 uncultured Ohtaekwangia sp.
ATTCTAATACGCGATAATTTTATTTTCTGCAATAACATAAATTCTATCGGTTTTTTTCGGAGCTATGCGGGCAAGTCCGGTAAACGAACCAAATGCAGGGAGAATGGCCTGCTTCTCTCCAAAATAAAAACAGGGCAATGTGATTGATTGCTTCCCCGCTCCACGCAGATGTATACCCGGGTGAAGATGACCACACAGATTATAATAACCTTCCGGTATCTCTTCCATCGGTTCGTGAGTAAGAATGAGATTATCCTCACGCAATTCATTGAGATAAAATTTCATATTGTGCCTTTCATATTGAATCTCGCTTAAGATATCATGATTGCCCAACACCAACTCGAAGGAGCAATTAACAAAGTGCTTCCTGATCTGTCCTACCACTTCCCAATCCTCATTGTAATGACTATGAAATAAATCTCCCAAAAAGATTAACCGTTCAGGTTTAGTCGCCTGCAAAACTGAAATCAAATTCTCAGCATTTTTATCATTGGCGCGTGCCGGCACCGCGATACCCGCCTTCCTGAAATGATTGATTTTCCCAAAATGCAGGTCGGCCATTAGAACGATCTTTTGCCTCATAAGCCACAATGCTTTTTGAGGCAAAAGCCGCACTTTTTCGCCCAATAACTCAATTTCCATCAAACCGGGGATTTGTTGGTAACAACGGGCAATTTTCAATAAAATCAAAGCATTAATCTATTAAATGCCGACCGATAATATCCTAACAAATTGAAAATCTGATGTTTAATAAAATGGAGCTTAGGCTTTTACTTCCCAAGAAAAAGTTTCGTAAAAAAAGTAACATTGACGTAACATAGACCGAAGGCCTTCCAATTACCTTTAGGCGATTTTATTCTTATGTTCGACCTGGAACTTACCTACTCCCTCCTTCTTGTATTGTGTTTGATTGCCGCCTGCGGCTTTGAATTTGTAAATGGTTTTCATGATACCGCCAATGCGGTGGCCACCGTTATTTACACCAACTCCTTAAAACCCTGGGTAGCGGTAATCTGGTCTGGTATCTGCAATGCTACGGGTGTTTTTCTGGGCGGCATTACAGTGGCTATGGGTATTGTAAACTTATTGCCTGTTGAGTCATTAGTCGATCAAAATATCTCGCACAGTGTTGCCATGGTAATGGCACTTTTGCTTAGCGCAGTTTCGTGGAATCTGCTGACCTGGTATTTCGGCATTCCCTGTTCAAGTTCGCATACGTTAATTGGATCCATATTAGGTGTTGGCCTGGCTTACTCATTGCTGCCCGATGTAAATGAAGCGGCTGTCAATTGGGGCAAGGCACAGGAAATAGGGGCTTCACTACTCATCTCCCCGCTTTTTGGATTTTCGCTCACCATCATTTTGATGTTTGTAATCCGGAACCTGACAAAGAAAACCAGCTTTGGGGATAGCTTGTTTAAAGAACCGAAGAAAAATCAGCCGCCCCCGTGGGGCATTCGCATTATCCTTATTTTAACATGCACAGCCGTTAGTGGTTTTCATGGCTCGAATGATGGCCAGAAAGGCGTTGGGTTAATTATGTTAATCCTTATCGGGATTGTGCCCATCCATTTTGCACTTAACCCGGGATCAAATCCATCAACGCTTTTACAGCCCCTCAATAAGATCGAATCAGTTATTCAATCCATAGATCCTTCGCCACTTTCAGTTATCGATAAATCTAAGCTGGATAGTACAAAGATTATGTCGGCCCGGCTTATTGCAGACATTGGCACGCTGACTTCTGTAAAATCAATCCCTGAAAAGGAACGTTTCTTAGTAAGGAAAGATATTATGGTGCTTAACAGTAATATCAAATCGCTTGTTGATAAAAGTGAAACGCGTGTTAGTGAAATCGATAAAAAAGTTTTGTCTGATAACATGAAAAAAATTCGGTCTATCACCGACTATTCTCCCCGGTGGGTAATCGTACTGATTGCTGCTTCATTGGGATTAGGCACTATGATTGGCTGGAAACGAATCGTAAAAACAATCGGTGAAAAGATTGGCAAGGAGCACTTAACGTATGCACAAGGCGCCAGTGCCGAATTAGTAGCCGCGACAACCATAGGCCTGTCAACAGGGCTTGGATTGCCTGTTAGTACTACACATGTGCTGTCATCAGGCATTGCCGGATCGATGGTTGCCAGTAAAGGAATAAAGAATTTACAGCCAGATACTATTCGCAATATTTTAATTGCCTGGCTGCTTACACTTCCGGTGGTGATGCTGATGTCAGGAACCTTGTTTTTGATTTTTAGATCTGTCTTTTAATTCTAAATTAAACACATAGGCACATAGAATTAATTTGGGTACTAT
>CAZNRJ010000422.1:0-3410 GCA_964574945.1 uncultured Ohtaekwangia sp.
GATTGCTAAAAATTTATGGTCGCCCGAAAAACAGGTGAGTGTAGAGGAGTTAAAAAATTTGAAAGAAGAATTAGACAAACTAAAGCAAGGCGGAAAATCCACAATGATAGGAATAGATTCTGTTTGGGTGGATGTTGAAACAGATCAATTTCAAACAAATATTAAAGATGATGTGTACTGGCTCGAGGCAAACCTGCGGATGAAACGCGGAGAGTTTGAACAGTCAATTGCACTGTTGGAAAAAATATTAACCGAATTTGGTGACGATATTCTTGCAGACGATGCTTATTTTTTGGAAGGCGAGATTTATGAACGGCATATAAAAAACAAAGACAAAGCGATGGAAATTTATCGCGAGTTCTTGAATAAATATCCCGGCAGTGTGTATGCTGCCGAAGCCCGTAAGCGCTACCGAATGTTGCGGGGCGATTTTTCGGAAGTTGAAAGCACTCCAAAGTTTTAGAACTCGTGAAATTTATCCTACTGTTCTTTCTCACGTTTAGTGCGATGGGTATAACTGAAGCCCAGGTAAAAATTGCTGGTCACCGGGGCGGCTACTATTCCGCTTATCCTGAAAGTTCCCTTCCTCTTTTTGAGTTTATCGCCAATCAATTTGAAGGCGATACGATTATGATTGAGATAGATTTGAGAAAAAGTAAAAACGGAACCATATTTCTAATCCATGACGAAATGGTTAACCGGACTACAACAGGTGAGGGGAAAATAGGTGATCTTTCCGATGAATATCTCCGCTCTTTATACCTGAGAAAATCAACGGGTGAAATTACATCAGAGCGAATACCAACCTTAGGCGACATCTTAATTTTCATAAAAGACCGAAATATCAACTTAATGTTGGATGTTAAAGAACCCATTCATACTGAAGTGTTGAAACTAGTTAAGCGGCATAGTCTGGAAAACAGAGTGCTGGTATTAACCTTTCGCATGGAGCTTACCCGGCAAGTGAGTGCGCTTTCGCAGAAAATTTTGTTGTCAGCTTTAATTGAAACAGAAGCGAATTGGGAAGCAGCCAGCGAACTACCAATACAGAATCGCGTAGCATACATTAATGCAAAAACACCAAGCCAGTTGATTTCAAAAATGCGAAAGCAGGGCGTAAAAATTATGGCCGATGTAAGCGAAGATACGCGCCACAACGGCAAACCATTACCCGAGAAATCTTATAGAAAGCAAGTCAGAGACATGCAACTTGATATACTGATCTCCGACTTTCCCATAGAAGCACGTAAAGCTCTTAGCGTTCCCTAACTCCGCTTCCGGTAATTCCAAATAGCAAGGCTGTTAAACACCACACCAAAGCTTAACACCTTAAGCAGATGAAAACGAATATCATATAAAGAGCTTCCCTTTAAAACCACCATACGCATTACTTCAATAAAATAAGTTACGGGATTAAATTTAGTGAAGGTTTGTGCCCACATCGGCATACTATCGATGGAAGTATATAATCCGCCCAGCAAAATAAAAATCATCATCATAAAAAATGAAAGCAGCATAGCCTGTTGCTGTGTGTTGGCAAATGTTGAAACTAACAAACCAAGCCCTAATACGGAGAGTAGGTAAACCCCCGAAAAGACATAGATGGTCACAAAGCTTCCAACAGGAACAATTCCATAGGCAACCCACGAAATCAATAACCCGATCGTAAGAATAACAAAGCCTAACACCCAGAAAGGGATCAGCTTGCCAAGGATAAACTGGTACTTGCGAATAGGCGTTACGTTGATCTGTTCAATCGTGCCAACCTCTTTTTCTTTCACAATGTTTAAGGCCGAAAGAAATGCACCCACCATCGTCACCAGGATTACCAAAATACCCGGCACCATAAAAAACCTGTAATTCATCAACGGGTTAAACCAATTGATAGATGCAATTTCAATGGTGGGTTGTTGATTTTGCCTTGGCAGTTGCAACCACTCAAGCCGGACTTCACGATTGAAGTCACCAATAATGCTACGCAGGTAGGCGCCCCCCAGGTTTGCCTTCACACCATTGATCGCATTGATGGCAAGAAACAAAGGAGCTTCGTCTTCGCGGATCAAATCTTTTTCAAATGAATTCGGAATTTGCAGCACCAGATCCGCTTCATCATGTTCTACGTAAGTGAGTGCCTTATCATACGAATCGGTATAATCCACTAAAGTAAAATAATCGGTTGATGTTATTTTGTTAACAAGCTTTTGCGAGTACGAAGAATGATCATAATCCACTACACAAATTTTAACATTCTTTACTTCATAATCTGCCGCCAGGGGCATAACCAAAAGTTGTACAGCCGGCATCATAAACATCATGCGCAGGATGGCCGGGTCGCGGAAAATCTGGCGAAATTCTTTCTCCAACAAAATGAATAGCGCCCTCATTCCAACCGGGTTTTAAATTTCTTGATGCTCACCACCATAAAGAAAACAGTCATACCAATTAAGATCAGCGTTTCTTTCCACACATGTTCAAACCCAACGCCCTTGATCATGATGTTTCGGATGATCATATAAAACCATTTTGCCGGAACGATGTTGGAAATGATCCGCAGTCCTAACGGCATGTTTTCGATGGGGAACATAAAGCCACTTAGCATAATGGTGGGCAGGAAAAGGCCCATGAGTGAAATTAACATGGCAACTTGCTGGGAGTTTGCGATGGATGAAATCAATAATCCCAGGGCAAGCACAGTTACCGTAAACAGTAAACACTCTGAGACTAATAACAGCAAGCTTCCGCGGATGGGTACATCCAATGCATAAACACTTAACAGCAAAATACTCCCGATGTTTACGGCCGATAAGATAAAGTAAGGCACCATCTTGGCAATCACCACGCGAATGGGAACGATTGGTGAAACTAAAATGATTTCCATAGTGCCCATTTCTTTTTCGCGCACAATTGAAATGGAAGTCATCATGGCGCACACCAGCATAAGCACCATGGCCATTACACCGGGCACAAAGTTGTAAGAACCTTTGAGCTGAGGATTATACAACATGCGCGTTTCCGTATTGATGGTGTATGGAAACTTAATTTGATTGCGCAGGTTGCTTTGATAATCAATGATAACTGCCGAAGCATAGTTTATCAACGTGTTGGCCGTGTTGGGATCGGTAGCATCACCAATCAATTGCACCGCAGCGGAATTGTTATGAAGCAATTGCTCCTGGAAGTTTTCAGGAAAGACAATGGCCAATTTGATATTACCCGCCTGAAAGGCAGGAACCAATTCAGGGTTACTGCGAATATTTTCCTGAACATCAAAATACCGGCTTGCCTGTAGCTGATTAATAATGGCAGCTGTGGTTTCGTCTTTTGAATTATCGAGAATTGCAATGCGCGTGTTTTTAACTTCATTGGTAAGTGCAAATCCTGATTTTTGGATTTGCACTTACCAATGAAGT
>CAZNRJ010000423.1:0-3410 GCA_964574945.1 uncultured Ohtaekwangia sp.
TCTCATCGAGCATGGGTCACGTCCGCGACCCATGCTCGATGAGACCTTATAATCCTTACCTAAATAGCCTTCTATCGTCTTCGCTTTCGCGGGTGACTCAACAATTACTAAGTTCCTGGACATGCGCTCAATTTTACTTTCAAAGGCTTCAAATATCAGTAAATTTTTAAAAACACAAAGTTGAAACGAGTCAAACGGGCGATCAGGGCACACCTTTAACGGGATAAAACCAGGAATTTAATTTGACGCAAGGGTATTGATAACCATCGGTTTGCAAGAAAATTGGTTGGTATTCACTCTTATTATAATATTGAGTCAAAATAAATTTTGGCCACACACCAATCTTAGCTGCTATGAGCCGGATTCTATATATAGTGCGTCATGCACAAGCTGCCAGCGGACTCCATCAATCGGATGCGGAACGTAACCTCACGCCAACCGGCCAGCAACAAGCAACCGATGTCGGAAATTTTTTAAAATCGAAGAACATTTTTCCTGGTGCAATCCTCTCAAGCCCGGCCGTGCGGGCCCGTGAAACAGCAACACGAATTGCCGCTCAATTAGAAATTGATCTGGCAATAATTCAAATCAATCAAACTATTTATTCAGGCAGTAAGCTTGAAATCCTAAAACTCATCAATGAGGTGGATTCGTTTGTAAACAACGTGGTGATTGTAGGACACTACCCTACTATTATAGAACTTTACGATTACTTAACAGACGGGGAAGAGATTGCAGTCATGGATACCGCAGAAATCCGATCGCTTGCTTTTGAAATCCCGTGGTCAGAAATTTCTGAAAGTTCAGGTACACCAATCCCAGTATAGGCGTCAAGACACCTTTGAGGTGTCAGACGCCTAAATTAAATTTGATTTAAAATATGAATGATAGTTTTGATCCCAACGGGTTAGGAAAAAAAGGGAATCTTTTCGGATTGCCTGTGGAGCACACCCAAGCCCGGTTAATTATTATTCCAGTTCCCTGGGAAGTCACTGTATCCTATCGCGAAGGAACAGCCCACGCACCGGATGCCGTTCTTAAAGCTTCTACCCAAATAGATTTACATCATCACTCAATTAATAATGCCTGGCAATCTTCCGTTGCCATGCTTCCGGTCTCCAACGAATTGCTAAACGAAAATAATAATCTCAGGCAACTGGCTAAAAGTCACATACAAGCTATTGAAGAAGGTGCTACAATTGAATCAGGAAGTGTGATCACAAAAAAAATAAACGAAGCCAGCGAAAACTTAAACATCTATGTAAAAAACTTAAGCAGCCAATATCTTAAGGAAGGTAAACTTGTTGGTGTGCTGGGCGGTGATCACAGTACCCCGCTCGGATTGCTTCGTGCATTGGCAACTAAGCACGATCGTTTTGGCATCCTGCAAATTGATGCACATGCAGATTTGCGAAAATCGTTTGAGGGGTTCACCTATTCGCATGGCTCTGTCATGTACAATGCGTTAAAACTTCCGGGCGTGGCGCGATTGGTACAAGTGGGCGTTCGCGATTTATGCGAAGAAGAAGTCCAGGTGATTGATCGCTCGATGGGGCGCGTTAAAACTTTTTTCGATCAGGATCTCAAAGCTCGCTTGTATGATGGCGAAACCTGGAAAGCAATCTGTGTTGAAATCATTAAAGAATTGCCAAACTTTGTTTACATCAGTTTTGATATTGATGGCCTCGATCCGAAACTTTGTCCCAACACGGGCACTCCTGTTCCGGGTGGTTTAGAATTTTCACAAGCAACTTACCTGGTTCAGGAACTTGTTAAGTCGGGGAGAAAAATAATTGGATTCGATCTCTGCGAAGTTGTTCCTTCAAACCATGAGTGGGATGCGAATGTTGGCGCACGCATGTTGTGGGAATTGAGCCAGTACACGATTGCATCGCAGAAGTAGCATTCAATATTCAAAATTCAATATTCAAAATTTACATTAGTCCCATTCAAAATTTATTTCATACTTTAGCCACGTAAGCTAAATCGCATGAGTGAATTAATCAGTACCATTGCCACCGGAGTATGGACACCGGTTTTGTTTTTGTTGATCCTGGGTGGAGTTTTCTTTTTGCTTTACTCCCGGTTTATTCCCTATAAATATTTTAATCACTCCATCGCTATTCTGCGTGGTAAATTCAATAACCCCAACGACCCCGGACAAATAAATGCATACGAAGCGTTATCAACTGCACTTGCCTCCACAGTAGGTATGGGCAACATTGCCGGAGTGGCTGCGGCTATATCCATAGGTGGGCCGGGCGCTTTGTTCTGGATGTGGGTTACTGCGTTTGTGGGCATGAGCACCAACTTTTTTACCAGCACTTTGTCGGTAATGTATCGCGGTAAAGATTCGGCCGGTACAATTCAGGGCGGCCCCATGTACGTTATCCGCGAAGCGTTAGGAAAATCGTTTTATCCGCTGGCCGTTCTCTTCAGCTTGTGTGCCATGATCGGCTGCCTGCCGATCTTCCAGGCCAATCAACTCACGCAGGTTATACTTGATATTGGCGTTACTTCTGAGAGTGTGAAGATCGCTACGTTCAATTTAATGGGTTTCACCATCTCTACACCCAAGTTTATAATCGGCACGGTGCTGATGATTATTTCGGGCATTGTAGTTATTGGTGGTATTCAACGCATTGGCAAGTGGGCCGGTAAAATGGTGCCTTTGATGATTATCCTTTACTTCTTATCTGTTCTTACAATTCTTATTATCCATATTAAGGATGTACCGCACTACTTGTGGATGGTGATTACCGATGCGTTTGCTGCCAATAACTACAGGGGTGAGCCTGCGCTGGGCGGGATTGTGGGCGGACTGATCGTTACCGGAGTTCGCAGGGCTTCCTTCTCCAACGAAGCGGGAATAGGTACAGCCCCAATGGCATTGGGTGCATCAAAAAGTTCAGAACCCATTCGCGAAGGTTTGGTTTCCATGATGAGCCCGGCCATTGATACGCTGTTGGTTTGTACACTAACAGCGTTGGCTATTTTAGTTACCGATGTGTGGCAGACTTCGGGCGCTAATGGTGTAACCCTTACTACCATCGCATTCGAAAGCTCTTTGGGTGTAACCGGAAAATACCTGTTGTTAATTTGCGCCTTTTTCTTTGCCATCACTTCACTGTTTTCATACAGCTATTACGGAAATAAAGCGATGAGTTTTCTGGCCGGAGTTAAGGCCGGCCGGTATTATGATTATTTCTACCTCGTAACCATTGTGTTTGGCGCTATACTTTCGATGACGGATGTGATGAACATTATCGATGTAGCCTATGCACTGATGGCATTCCCTACCATGGTCTCAGGATTTGTGCTGGCGCCTAAAGTGTTGAAGGAAGCCCGCTCCTACTTCTCTCGCATGAAGCAGGAAGGCAAGCTCGACCTGGCCGTGCTGCCCGCCACGG
>CAZNRJ010000424.1:0-3400 GCA_964574945.1 uncultured Ohtaekwangia sp.
CCTTCAACTCAAACACATCAGGCCGTGAATAATGCCCGATCACATCAAAATCCATTTTAGCTTTAATGATTTCACGATGATCGATCTCGGCAATGATAATCCCTTCCTTATCATACAAAGGCCCTGCGAGTCGCTTGCCTAAAGGCGAAATAATACAGCTTCCGCCTTTGCTGGGCAGCGAAGGATGTGTTTCACCAAGGTAGCTTTTCAAATCATCCGGATAATGATCGCGCGTTAAGTATTGATTGCACCCCAACACAAAACACCGGCCTTCGCACGCAATGTGCTCCATGGATGATTGCCATGTATCGCGACAATCCGCAGTTGGGGCGAGGTAAATTTCAATTCCCTGTTGGTACATGGCAGTCCGCGCAAGCGGCATATAGTTTTCCCAACAGATCAAGCCGCCAATTTTTCCGAGCTTGGTATCCAACACATTGAGATCGGTGCCATCACCTTCGCCCCAAAGAATTCGTTCGGCAGCAGTGGGTTTTAGTTTTCTGTGTTTGTGAGCCAACACACCTTGCGGAGAAAAATATAACAGCGTGCAATACAACGTATCACTCACCGAATCTTTCTCGGTAACGCCCACCGCCAGCCAGGCTTTTGTCTCTTTGGCGATGCGTGCAAGCAAATCAGTTTCGGGGCCGGGCACTGCCACCGAGTTTTCCCAATAGCGTAAAAACATTTCGCGGCCATCGGGTGTGCGACCGCCAACAGTAGTTCCAAAAATTAAGCCTCGCGGGTAACCTGGAATAAAAACTTCCGGAAATAAAATCAACGCAGCTTTTTCTTTTGCTGCCTGGTGTGCCAGCGTTTGAATTTTATCAACGGTTTGTGCTTTGTTGAAAAAGACAGGCGCAGCCTGCACGACAGCAGCGGTAAAAACGGGTGGAGTTTCCATGGGTGAGTTAGTAAACTTAAAAGTAAAGAATGTGAGGATAAAAGTTAAGTTAGGCGTCTGACACCTTTCAGGTGTCTTGACGCCTCCCCGAATTAGGCGTCTGACACCTTCAAAGGTGTCTTGACGCCTGAGCATGAAACCTGGATTGGTTTTGGATCATACTCCATTATAAACAAGTAAAGTCATGAGTACCCACGAGAATTATGCACAAGCCCTTTTGCACTTAACATACCTGCTAATCTGGTCAGACAGTGAGATTTCAGGGGATGAAATCCATTATCTTGACAAGATCAAAGAATCGGAAGGGATCAGTGACATGGTATTTAAGCAGTTTAATGATTCCGTAATTGGGAAAACAGGCCGCGAAATTTACCAGACAGGGATAAAAATGATCAACGACTGTTCTGCCGAATTTAAAATCAGGGCTTTCGTAAAACTATTTCAGTTGGCTAATGCCGATGGTGTTTTCCACGTAAAAGAAGTGCGGCTTTTATTGTATGCCGCTAAGCTGGCCGATCTTGATTTTGAATACATCATGGCCGAAGTGAAAAAGCAAGTTCGTTAGGTCATTAACCGCAAGGGCACAAAGACGCGAGGCAAAACAAAACTTCGCGCCTCAGCGCCTTGCAGTTAAAATTGATTCCTTTCATTCAGAGTTTGTATATTTAACCCTCTTTCCAAATCTAAATCTAACTCTTATGATGAAAAAAATCTTAATCGGCATTGGCGTAGTTCTGCTTGCCGTTGTGGGCTTCTTTGGGTATGCCATCTTGTTTCCAAAAAGTCCATCCACCTCAGCTTCGTTTAGCGATAAAGGACTGGATGTAAAAGTTAATTATTCTCAACCTTCCAAACGCGGTCGTTTAATCTTTGGAGAAGAGAAAGATGGCGCTTTGCAACCCTATGGTAAGTACTGGCGATTGGGCGCCAATGCAGCCACTGAAATAACATTCAGTAAGGACGTAACGTTTGCCGGCCAGACTGTTGGTGCCGGTAGTTACCGCATGTACGCAGTGCCGGGCCCAACTTCTTTTAAGGTTAAGCTTAACTCTGAAACCGGAGTTTACATTGCTGCCGGTGAGCCAGACTATACAAAGGATGTACTTACTGTTGAGATTCCCGTTCAGGATGCGCCCACGGAAACTGAAAAATTTGTAATCAATTTTACAAGTGACTCAGTAGGTGTTAATATGGATTTTGTTTGGGATAAAATATTGGTGCGCGTTCCCATCACGGCTCTATAACCTAATGGCTTTCATAAAACGGAATTGGGTATGGTCGCTGCTGGCCATACTCATTTTTTTGGGAGTAGCGTATTGGCTCATCGGTAAAATCCAATACCGCAACAATGTGATGGATGTAGAGGACTACGAACCCATCTCTACCTTAAAAGTACCTGAGCATAAACTTACCCGCGCAAAGTTTCCATTCATTGATGTGCACAATCACCAATGGACCATGCCCGTTCAGGATTTGGATAAGTTGATTGTTGAAATGGATTCGCTCAACATGGGCGTAATGGTGAACCTCAGCGGCTTTCGCGGAAAGTATCTGGAGTGGTCGCTCGATAATGTGAATGAACATTATCCCAACCGGTTTATTCTTTTCCTGAATATCAATTTTGAAAACCTGGATGATGAAGGCTGGCCCAATGAAACACTCGCCATGATGGAGGAAGCCGTGAAGCAAGGCGTGCGCGGATTGAAAGTGTACAAAGGATTAGGGCTCACCGATAAAGACAATGAAGGAAACCGGATTGCTATTGATGACCCGCGGCTCGATCCCATCTGGGCGAAGTGTGGTGAATTAGGAATTCCTGTGCTGATCCATTCCGGTGAACCAAGTTCATTTTGGAAACCGAAAGACAAACACAATGAACGTTGGCTCGAACTAAAGCAGGAGCCGAGCCGCTACCGCGATCCCGCCAAAGTGCCTCCGTTTGAACAAGTGATGGGCGAACAACATAACGTGTTTCGCAAACACCCTGAAACAAAATTTATCAATGCACACCTCGGTTGGTTTGGCAATGATTTGGAGCGCCTCGGGAAATTGTTTGATGAGTTGCCGAATGTGTATACCGAACTGGGTGCCGTGCTGGCTGAGCTTGGCCGCCAGCCCAAAGCTGCGCGCAGTTTTTTAATTAAGTACCAGGACCGGGTTATGTTTGGTAAGGACACGTATAAGATGGAAGAGTATTATACCTACTTCCGTGTGCTGGAAACGGGCGATGAATATTTTGATTACTACCGCAAGCGCCATGCGCACTGGAAAATGTATGGCCTTGAGTTACCCGACTCGGTGTTGCGAAAAGTGTATTATCAAAATGCCCTTAACGTGATTCCGGGGATTGATAAGAGTTTGTTTCCTTAGGTGTGGGAATAGTTAAAAGTTGTATTTTAGGTTTGCCAATAGAGGTATATAGGCCATATTGCTTATAGCACACGTTGTAGGTAAGGCGGTAGGACTACCAAGACAAAGACGTCAAAGTGAGTTAAC
>CAZNRJ010000425.1:0-3389 GCA_964574945.1 uncultured Ohtaekwangia sp.
CAACAATTTCGGGAATTAATTGCTGAAGTGCCTTGGTAAAAGCTGCTTTTGAGAAAGACCGGTACATTTCACCAAACCCGGTTTGCCAGTATTTTGCCGCCACTTTTTGGAAGCCTGGCCAGGCGAGGGTTTCGCCAAGCTCGCCAAGATTAATGTCTGACTTTTTATAGCCTTCGCGTTTAAATGCCAGTACCGCATTGGGTCCTGCTTCAACACCGCCTTTTGCCATGCGCGTAAAGTGCACACCCAGAAAAGGGAAATTGGGATCGGGCACGGGATAGATGAGGTTCTTTACCAAATATTCTTTTTCTTTTTTCAGCTTGTAGTATTCACCACGAAAAGGAATGATTTTTACATTGAGGTTGGGTACCGTCATGCGGGCGACTTTATCAGAATAAAGACCAGCGCAATTGATTACTAATTTTGTAGTGTAGCTTGCTTTTTGGGTTACAACAACGCTTTTGTCTTCCGAACTCTGAATATCCAAAACTCTTTCGCCCAAAATTATGCTTCCCCCTTTTTGCTGAAGGAGGTCACCATATTTTTGAGCCACTGCTTTATAATCGACAATACCGGTTTGGGGAACAAAAATCCCGACAAGGCCTGCCACGTGGGGTTCGTATTCCAATAACTCTTCGCGTTTGAGTTTTTTTAAATTTTGGAGCCCGTTTTGCTGGCCCCGCACGAAAAGATTTTCCAGTAAAGGAAGCTCGTTCTCTTCGGTGGCAACAACAATTTTTCCGCAAAGGTCAAACGGGATTTCATGCTGGCGGCAAAAATCAAGGAGCAGGTTATACCCATGAATACAATTGATGGCCTTCAAGCTGCCGGGCTTGTAATACAAGCCTGAGTGGATAACGCCACTGTTGTTACCGGTTTGATGTTTGGCTAATTCGCTCTCCTTTTCCAAGAGAAGAATGTTCAAAGAAAGGTTTGAGTTTTTAAGCGTTAGCGCGGTGGCAAGACCTACTATGCCTCCGCCAATGATGGTGATATCGTACACAAGTATTCTGTTTGTGCGAAGCTACATCATTGGCTAATAAAACTACAAATACCGTATCAGTTATCTTAGTGTTGTAATCCCTCCAAAAGTTAGATTTATCAATCTTTTTAAAAACGTATTTCTGCCTGATGTCTTGACTCAAACCAAACTTTTGGAGGGTTTATTGAACATTTAGAATTAGATGCGTCAACCCTGTTGGTTAATCTTTGATCGGCCTTATGCGTACGTTTAAAGATTGCTCAACGATTACAAAATGGTTGGGTGGAATCATGGTCCAGTGTTTATCTTCCGTCAGTTTTTCGGAGACCACTAAAACCGCATGATCATTGTCTTCGGGTGCCTCCAATCGTGTAATTCCATCTTCTACTACATAACGGCTTCCCTCGGAATGATAAAGGGTAAGGGGCTCTTCTTTTGGATCGGAAACGTATCGCGTTGCCACGATAAACAACCCGTTAGTAACAACAATATTCAGGTAAGCAGGTTCTTTGATGCCATATTGTACCATCATTTTTTTTATATCACGAAAGGTCTTTTCAAACGCATCTACTATTGACTCCGGGCTTACAGACTGCCCGGAACTGAGCAAGTGATTAAGCAGGTAGGCAAAAATATGTTCCGAATCTGTTTGTCCCTGAATCCAGTTATAAAGCTCATCACTTAACGGTGCACGCAAGTGTCTTTTTACTTTATAAAATTCTTCAATGCCCCCATTATGCGCCATCAATAAATTCTTGTATTGAAAGGGATGGCAGTTTGATTCAGAAACTACTCCCTCTGTAGCAGCCCGCACGTGCGCTAACATGCAATCTGTTTTTATTTTGGGCGCAAGGCTTTTTAAGTTCCGGTTGTTCCAGGCCGGATTTACGGAAACAAATGTGGCGGGTTCAAAGTTGATTTCTGGTGCATACCAACCTACACCAAAACCATCGCCATTCAGGGGTTCTTCAATCTCATTGGCATGAATACTTTGATTGATCAAAGAGTTCTTTGGTTTATAGAGCAGGTCATCCATAATTATTGGAGTCCCCTTGTAGGCCATAAGTCTGCACATAGGTAGTTTGTTTTTGAAAAGGTAATAAAAAAGGCCGATGATTTTTCATTGACCTGAAACCCTGGTTGGAAATATTATTTAGCCTCTGGTTTCTTTCAAATTTTAAATGCCCCGCGCATTTGGCACATGGCATAGCTGCGCGACCCACCTGCGAACGATTTTTTCAACTATATCGATTTGTCCAGACGGTGTCCGGACACTTTCCTGTTGAGAGCATCCAGGCAATGTATGTCCAATCAATTTTTGTTCACCCAGTTTTCAACCTTCAACCCGTTTATTCTGACAAACTCTCTTTCATTGTTGGTTACCAATGTAAGTTTTAATGATTTGGCGTGAGCGGCAATCAACATGTCCAATGAACCGATGGGTGTTCCTTTCGATTCAAGTTCAACCCGCAATGTGCCATATTGCACAGCAGCGTAACGGTCAAAATCCACGATGGTTAATGCCGTTAAAAATTTATCTAATGTTGATTGGCTCTTTTGAAGTTGCAAACTTTTCTTCACGCCATATTCCAACTCCGCTACAGTAATGGAAGAAACGGCAGCCGAGTATAACGGAATGGATTGAAGTTTTTCAAACACCTCAATGGGCTTCCGTTTGATGATGTATACTCCATCACTCAAACAAATCTCTTGGTGAATCAGTGGGTTGGGTTCTGGTATCCATAAAATCAGGAGGAAAGTTTTCAAGATTTTTTTTCCACGTTTCCCAGTCAAATTTTTCTTTGCGTGTGGAAATTTTTTTGAGCAAAGAATAAGCCTCTTCCAGAAAGTTATCAGGAATATTATCCACTTCTTTTTTCACTTGTTCTTTGGTGACCATGTGAGCAAGTTACTCATTTTATGTAAAAAAGATAACCTATGGGCCAAACGAGCCCCCTGCCAAATGTCAGGTTTTAGAAATCTTAGAGGTCTTTGATGTTTTTGGCTTCTTTCTAAGCACATCAAGTTTTTCAATAAGCTCGGCAGGCTTTATTTTCAGATAGTCGGCAATTTTAAAAACAATGGAAATAGTGGGCTGGAAAAGGCCCCGTTCCAAACGCGAAATATAGGCCCGCTCAATATTACAATTATCGGCAAGCTCCTGCTGGCTTATACCCCTCACAAGCACAATATCCCGCTTGTGCCCCATACTAAATCATCTTCAAAGGCATCTCATCATGTCCATCAGGCCAACCACAAAAAATCACAGTGCAGACAATGGGCAGAAGATAAATGAGGTTTGGGGGGTGAAGGAAGCGGCTGTTTATACAATAGAAGAAAATTTATCATTGGCTGCGGAGCATTAAAACTAAGGGCAAACCAATCAATTCATAAATTTGTTATTTTT
>CAZNRJ010000426.1:0-3389 GCA_964574945.1 uncultured Ohtaekwangia sp.
TTGTAAACCCGGTTGTTGAAGGCCAGATCAAATTACGGTGCGGAAGGATTTTGCCTGCTCCAAAATCTTTGAAAAGCGTAATCGATGCCCCCGTTACCACCCCTGCGCGCGATTGTGTTGTCTCAATTATTTCCCCGTGCCGGTTGGTATCATTTAACCCTTTTAACGCTACTGTTTCCGTATTGCCCGTGTTGGGATTCGTGATGGTATAGTCTTTCGCATACTTATATTTTGTTTCATGGATAACGTTATCGCTGTTGGTGGCTGTAACTGTTTGTAGTAAGTAATGCGTTGGGCTATAACCGTAGGTTGTTGTTGACGTAATGCCATTGGCCGTTGTGATATCGTCATAGCGCTTAACTGTCTCGGTTTGTGTAAGCTTGCTTTGATTTGCAATCAGTGTATAATGACCGAATACAAAATTATTTGTAAACTTTTCGTACGTAAGTCCCTTAACTAATATTGAAGGGGTACTTAACCGGGTATATGTATAAATTTTTTCCTGGACTAAAGTACCAGCCTCTGTATAGTCACGCACATTATCCAACAAGCCCCGTTCAAAATCATAATTGGAATTTTGAGGAAAAGGAAATTGATAATATCCATTAATTTGATTTCCAATATAGGTACAAGGTTGTCCCTGTGGAGTTTGAAGGCGGGCAATTTTACTTTTGGTAGCGCTCCAATCCGTTCCAAACGCTGTAACGGGATACATGGCCGGTGATAAAAATTCGTAGACGGTTTTACCTTTCCCGGTTTGTTTGATGGTTGTTCTTAAATAGGTTAACCCATCTTCTGGAGCCAGATTCTCTGGTGTACGGATAATTGAAGTTCCGTCATAAAATGCAAATACAGGCCGGTATATCAAGCGACCGCTGCTCTCACCGTCAGTTCTTAAATATTCATAATCAGTAACAATAGACTCGGAACCTTTTTCTCCACCTGACAATGTCACCTTCTTTACACGAACCCCACCTCCCATATACGAGGTATTAGCCGTTCCATCAAAATATTGATTGGGTTCAAACTCGATTGTTGCAGATGATCCGCTCGGATAAGCTATTTTGTTAAGCGTACCTGTTGCCACAACCGATGCATTCACCGCCCGGTTAGCTCCTGTTAAAGTTTGATTAGCTGTTTGACCCGGGATTTGATTAAACCGAAAACGTTCAGCATATGCCTGGCTTGTATAAACATAGATATCAGGAATAGTAGTAGCCGATGTCCCATTGTAGTAGCCCCATAAGTCTTTTAGATTCTTGCCCTTAAAGGATAAGTCAGTGGTATTGTTAGTGAAATAAACCCCTTGATACGTAAATGAATGAGATGGATAAGTTGAGCAGTCTTCCTGCTGTTTTATCTCTTTTAAGAAAGATTTTCGTATTGCATTAGGGGAAATGTCGCGGTAATCTCTAACATCTGCATAAACAAAATCAAATTGTTTTTCCTGTGCTTCTGCTGTTACTGTAATCCTTTCTATCCTGTTTCCTTGCCATATGAAATTGGCTGTTGATTCATATGATCCAACCGCTGTGATTTTACGGGCCTCAATTTGATCATTCACAAAATACAACGTGTCGGCTACATTTTGTTCATTAATAACAACCGCACTTTCACCCGAGCCTGCAATTTCCACCGGGTTATAACCAAACGAAATTTCCGAACCAGTAGGTGACAAAATTCTTAACAAATGCCAAGAAGAAGTATAATTGAGTGGTGCCTGGTAAGCTTCAAAGTCCCTTAAAAAATGAGTGACTACGGTTTGTGGTTTCAGTTTGTAAGCATGTCTTCTGGTGTTCTCCTTTACGGAAAAAAGATAACTGACTCCCAGGTTATTAGTGATTACCACCTGGTCAATAGGCCCGGTGCCGCTGCTACGGGTAACAACAATTTTAATATCCTGGTAGGGAATTAGTTTTGGAAGCCCGTCCGACCCAAAAACAAATTGACCGGATAAGCCCGGTGCATAGAAGGTGAACATATCCGGTTCGGTATCATTAAAACCGTTTCGCCTTGCTGTTAGAAAATCATAGTCGTCTTTTTCATCCTGGCATATTGATAAAATATCATCACCGGTGGAAGTAAAATTTTGTATAGACAGTGCATTACTGTTATAAAGCCATCCTTTTCGTAAGTCATTACCCGTTCCAAGATAATCATCGGGCAAACCCCTTACCTCCCTGGAAATAGAACCGCCTGCACTCAGGTTCCAACTCATGCCCGCAGAACCTTCCCCTTCTTCTACTTTAACTCCATTACCTGAGTAAGAAATTGATATGGGTGCGGAAAGATCCCCTGCACTTACTTGCCAAATAGGAATTGAGATGGCTGCCCTGCCTGTGAGTGGGTCTACCGGTATGGAAGGTTGGGCATTTAGAAATTGAGATAGTAAAAAAATTGAACAAAACAGGATTGGAAAAACAGGAAGTCTTTTCATAATCAGGGTTAGGTGTGGGTAAAAAATTCAGGAATTAACTCCTGTAAATTTTTTCCAATGTAGTGAGAGTGTTACCAGATTATTTTAGCAATCTTTAACAAAATCATACACGGTTTTTGACCCCGTATTTCTACGCCCTCGGTTTTATAACTTCTTTGTGTTCAACAAGTTTTATAAAGTGATTTATCCGTTATAAGGTAAAATATTACATAGCAGAACTGATGATGCTGGAAAAATATTGATAGGCATGACCAACCAGGGATTGCAGATGAATTAAAATTAAGCGTCAGGACGGTCGAAGGAATCAGGCATGACCTTCTCAAAAAAACAGGTGCCAGGAACACCGCACAATTTATTGGGTATATTTTTGAGAATGGGATCCGATGATTTTTATGTTGGCGAAATGGAATTTGCCATTCTCTGCTTCTGTTCTTGTTCAACTACTGGTAGCAGAAAAAAAATTCGTTCCTCACGGAAATGACCGGTAAGAGTTGATCTAACTAAAACACCGGAAATGGGATTGACTAAAATCGAAAATCCCCCGAAGTCCTTGACCCCGGGGGATAATCTTGTCTATAGTTGGCTTTAATCTGATGTAAATGTAAAAGCATCCACTAAACTACCAAACGGCCACCCGATTGAAGGAATATAAAACTGGCGAATTGTCAAAATCAGCGTTGAGTAGCCGAAATAGTGTCTTTACCAACAGAATCCGGTTTCAGAAACTGCTTCTTAAGCCTTTCGGGAAGCTGGGGCTTTGATCCTGGAAACGTGGTGCGCGAACTAATGTCGTAACTGAAATATATAAGCGACACTAAAAAAACCACAGCGAGTAAAATGAAAATCTTCTTTGATCTCGACATTGTTCTAAATTAAAAAAGCCCCGCTCTGATTAGAACGGGGCTTTATAAAATTTGTAATCCAATTTTACTTCAATTTTTTTACAACTGCT
>CAZNRJ010000427.1:0-239 GCA_964574945.1 uncultured Ohtaekwangia sp.
GCATGAAATCATGCCGCATATACTTATCAGTCCGGCCAGAAAAAAGAAGATTGGTTTACTAAAAGATTGCTTCATAAAAACCCAAAGTTAATTCCTGCACTTAAATTCGCACCATGATTCATGCTTTCTCCGATAAACTTAATGGGTTGGTTGATGGAATTGCTTCGGATGGCTTTGCTATTGTCGACAATTTCCTTTCGCCTGAAGAAACAGGCTCCATTTTAGAACTTGACGAATTC
>CAZNRJ010000427.1:249-3357 GCA_964574945.1 uncultured Ohtaekwangia sp.
CAAAAACAGTTTGTTATATTTTAAAAAGGCCGGGATTGGAAATAACATCAATAAACAAATTAATGAAGGAATCCGCGGGGATTATATTCAATGGATTGATCGCGCAACTGCGCCAGGTCCGTTACTCAAGTATCTTTTGAAGCTGAATGACCTTATTAATGCAGTAAACCAGGGTTTGTTTTTGAGTTTAAAGGATTATGAAGTGCACCTTACCAACTACCCACCGGGAAGTTATTACAAACGACATCTCGACCAGTTTAAAAAAGATGACCATCGCAAGCTTTCGGTAATCTGTTATTTAAATAAAGACTGGAAAGAAGAAGAAGGTGGCCAGCTCCGGATTTATCATCCAACCGGAGAACAGGATGTGTTGCCCATAGCAGGTCGGTTAGTTTGCTTTCGCAGCGATTTGCTGGAGCACGAAGTGTTGCCGGCTACACGGCCCCGCATGAGCCTTACCGGCTGGATATTGGATCAATATGTTGACTTGAAACATTTATAGTGGATCGTATCCCTTATTTTCTTTTGAAATTCTTAGTGCCTAATTTTAAAACCTGGTCGTTGAATTAACCTTAACAAAAAAATATATGAGCTTCCGCATTGAAAAAGATACCATGGGCGAAGTTCACGTGCCTGCCGATAAATATTGGGGCGCCCAGACTGAGCGATCACGCAACAATTTTAAAATCGGCCCCGAGGCAAGCATGCCTAAAGAAATCATCTATGCATTTGGTTATCTGAAAAAAGCGGCCGCTATGGCCAATCATGAGTTGGGTGCATTAGCTGCCGACAAAAAAGACCTGATTGGTAACGTATGTGATGAAATAGTGGCTGGAAAATTAGATGATCAGTTTCCATTGGTTATCTGGCAAACAGGCTCAGGCACACAAAGCAACATGAACGCCAACGAAGTGATTGCTTACCGGGCCCATGTTATCAGTGGAGGGAAACTGACCGATGAGAAAAAAGTCCTTCACCCGAATGACGATGTGAATAAATCACAATCGTCTAACGATACCTTTCCCACAGCTATGCACATAGCCTCCTATAAGCAAGTGGTAGAAATTACCCTTCCGGGGATGCAAAAACTGCGCGACACGCTCGCAAAAAAAGTTACCGCTTTTAAAAATATTGTAAAGACCGGCCGCACCCACTTTATGGATGCCACCCCGCTCACTTTAGGCCAGGAGTTCAGTGCCTATGTGCAGCAGATTGATAATAGCATACGGGCTATAAAAAATTCACTTGAGGTGGTTCGCGAATTAGCATTAGGCGGCACGGCAGTTGGCACCGGTTTGAATACCCCCAAAGGGTATGATGTATTAGTGGCAAAAAAAATTGCGGAGTTAACAGGGTATCCCTTTATAACAGCACCTAATAAATTTGAATCGTTGGCAGCACACGATGCCATGGTTGAGCTTTCCGGTGCGTTGAAACGCGCTGCCGTTTCGTTGATGAAAATCGGCAATGATATCCGCATGCTAAGTTCGGGGCCACGCTCGGGCCTTGGCGAAATTGTTATTCCCGATAATGAACCGGGCTCTTCTATCATGCCCGGAAAAGTAAACCCAACACAACCGGAAGCATTAACGATGGTATGTGCACAAGTGATTGGCAATGATGTGGCCGTTTCTTTTGGTGGCGCCAATGGTCATTTTGAATTGAATGTTTTCAAGCCTGTAATCGCAGCCAACGTGCTGCAATCTGCCCGGTTGATCGGTGATGCGTGTGTTTCCTTCAATGATAAATGTGCCGTTGGCATTGAGCCCAACCTGCCAATCATAAAACAACACATGGAAAACTCCCTTATGTTAGTGACTGCATTGAATACACACATTGGATATGAGAACGCAGCAAAAATTGCCAAGAAGGCGCATAAAGAAAACAAAACACTAAGAGCAGCCGCAGTTGAATTGGGGTTGGTAACATCCGAACAGTTTGATGAATGGGTGCGGCCGGAGAAGATGGTGGGCAGTCTTGATTGAGTTGGTAAGCACGTAGTTGATTATTTTCTGTCAATCATTCTAAAATGCCTTGTAATGTGTCGTTTTCAGAATATTTTCTTACTTTTATCTAATTATTAAACCCAACATCAATGAAAACTAAAGTTGTAGTACTTTGCCTGGCGCTGATTTTTTCCGGCATGCAAGTTTTCGCCCAGCTTTCCAAAGCGGAGAAAAAGGAATGGAAAAAGAAAGCCAAAGAATACGCCAAGAATCCTGCTGCCCTCAAAACCTTCACTGAGGAAAAGCAAGTAGCGGACACCGACAATGCCTCTTTAAAGAGCCAGGTTGGTACGTTAAACTCTCAAATCAGTCAGAAGAATTCGCGCATCGCAGAACTGGAAGATCAACTTTCAAAAATGCGAGGCGATTTAACCTCAACACGGGCTGAGCTTGAGCAATTAAAAGCAGCCCCTGTTGTCAATTCAATGGATTTTTCGAAGGGAGTTGTTTTTAAGGTTCAGATCGGGGCCTTCAAGAACAAAGACCTTTCAAAATACTTTGAAAACAATCCAAACTTTGGCGGTGAAGCCACCGATAAAGGGGAGCAAAAATTTACGATCGGTATCTTCCGCGATTATTGGGAAGCAGACAAGTTTAAAAAGTATATGCGCGAAATGGGCGTTAAAGATGCCTGGATCGTGCCGTTTAAAGATGGTGTGCGCGTGGATATCAAAGACGTGCTGGAAGGTGTAGTTGCAGAAAAAGCAGAAGCTTCCAAATAAATTTATCAAACCTTAGAAAAGGCAACGTAAACAGCGTTGCCTTTTTCTATTTTAGCCCTTCACAATAGTATTCTTATTTTTGCCCGATGGTGAGATTGGTGTGTTGTCTTCTTTCAGTGGTAAGCTGTCTTTCAGCTTCCGCACAAATTCGATTGGAAAAACTTTTACTCGCACAAGGAGAAAAATATTTGATACAAGCCTCTGATATTTTAGTGGTGGATACATTGGTAATGGGCGACTCCTCTCAGATTATTTTGAACCATCAGAAGAAGGATAATTATATCCATGCAAAAATCGCGATCATTGGTAAGGGGTGTGTAATCAATGGCGCTGGGGTAAAAGGTGAAGACGGTGCCAATGGGCTAAACGGTGTAGACCAG
>CAZNRJ010000428.1:0-3355 GCA_964574945.1 uncultured Ohtaekwangia sp.
TCAAGCAGCGCCCTGGTTATTAACGAAGCAGTGGCCAGGGAATACGGCTATCAGAATCCCGCTGATATTATCGGTAAAAAATTTGATCAATGGGGCAGGAAGGGTGAAGTGATTGGCGTAGTAAAGGATTTTAATTACATCTCGCTGCATAAAACCATTGAACCGTTAACCTTGCCCTTCGAAGCTTACGCAAGCCGGTACTTATCCCTTAAAATAAAATCAGAAAACATTCCACAAACGATCCATGAGGTTGAAAAAATCTGGACCCGGTTGGCGCCACACCGGCCTTTTATGTACAGCTTTTTGGATGATGACTTTAACCGTTAGTACCGCAGCGATTTCATTTTCAGAAAATTGTTTACCACCTTTTCTTGTCTGGCGATTTTGATTGCTTGTCTTGGATTATTAGGATTGGCAACGTACACCGCAGAACAACGAACCAAGGAAATCGGTATTCGAAAAGTGTTGGGTGCCGATGTTCAAACCATTGTGCTGCTGCTCAGCAACGACTTTATTAAATTAGTGCTTATCGCGATTATCATTGCAACCCCGGTCTCGTGGTATGCCATGAACAAGTGGTTGGATGGTTTCGCGTACAAAATGGAAATCCATGCGTGGATGTTTGTGCTGGCCGGAGTGATCGCACTTTCCATTGCGGTGTTTACGATCAGTTACCAGTCCATTAAATCAGCATTGATGAACCCGGTGAATTCGTTGAGGAGTGAATGAAGATAATTAATTCTCAATAAGCTCAATTGAATTTGCTATGTCAGACAAAAACTTTTTCTCCTTCTCCGTCATAAATTAGTTTCTTTGTCCGATCAATGCTGCTTTTCAAATAAGGATTGCGAATGGAGTCTTCTGTTAATAAATCCACTTTTCTTTTAAAGAGTGCTTCAAGATTATCCCACAAGGATAACAATGCCTCACCTCGGTCAACCGGATCGTCAATATCAATGACAACAACCACGTCAATATCACTGGAGGTAGGATTAAAATGATCGGTGATTGAAGACCCAAAAGGCATAGATCTTACTTACCTTATGTGATTTACATAAGCTTACAAATTCTTTGTGCCGCTCATTAATTAAGGTGAACAAGTTCATTGTCAAATATAGCTAAATTTTATTTTCAAGCGATTTAAGCTGCCTTTAGGTTCTCTCGGGATTCGTATTGAATGCGATCTTTCTTTGTTCACCCTGAAATTATTTTTATTAATGTTACAACACCCGTAAGCATTACGAGGATCAATACAAAATGCTTAAAGCGTTCTTCAGAAACCTTTGCCAATATTTTCTTTCCGATAAACGTTCCGGCTATGCTTACGATTAATAGGATTGGAATGAGGTATAAATCATGTTTATGAACATATCCATTTATTGAATATACAACGGCCCTGCTTGAGTCTATCGCTAAGTCAATTATTGCAGAGGTGGCAATGAACGATTCCATCCCAAGGTTATAGGCTGCTAAGGTAATTCCCCTGATTGCTCCCCCGGTTCCCAGTAATCCTGCAATCAGGCCTGAGAATAATCCACCCCCGATTGAATTGGCTAACGTTGGTTTTATCGTTAGTTTTTTGAATACCAGAAAAAGTATGCTCGTTACTATTAGAAAAATGGAAAGGGAAATTTCAAGAAGTTCGCTTCCAACATACTTGCTAAGGAAGGATCCGATTATCACAAAAATAACAGCGGGTATACCAATGGATAAGACTAATTTTTTATCAAACCCCTTTCTGAAAAACGCAATTTTTGAAAGGTTACTGGATACATGAAATAAGGCGGTTATCCCTAACACGGAATGAAAATCCAAAAAGTAACTGGCCATAGGAACAAAGAACAGGGATGATCCAAAACCTCCTACCGTTCCAAGAATTTCTGCCAGCAATGCTAACAGGATAAACAAAAGTAAATTCTCTAAAGTCAATTGTTTGGTTTAAAGTATTGTTTGCTTTTGATGCTAATTCAGGAAATTCTCAATCATGGGAACAACAAAGTCAGTGTCTTTGTAATCTTCTTTTAACGTGGTGATCTCGCCAAGGTAAGCCCCGTGCCCACCGGGAATAATAGCCAACGTGCAATCAGGAATCAGTTTTGACATGGCCACAACGTGCTCGGAAGTTGCCACATCGGCACCGGCATTGATCAGCAGGACAGGGGCTTTTATTGATTTAACCTGTTCATCAGTGAAGTCTTTAAAATTGATCATTCTGTTTGCACACTTCCGGTACATGGTCATGAGCTTGGCGCTATCGGGATTGACATTGATAAATGCGCCTTTGTATTGCTGAGGCATCTGCTCAAACGTTCCGTTTTTCATAAACTCCCAAAACTGTGAAAGCGCACCATCGCGTTTCAGCAGCACCGATGCTGCAACAATTTTGTTGCAGAAGTGTGGATGCCGGATGGCAATTTGTAGCGCGGTGTTCCCGCCATTACTAAAACCCAGTATGTCGGCCTTCTCAATATGTAAGTTTTTTAAAAGCGCGGCAACATCGTCTGCATCCTGTTCAAAAGAAAGCTCTGAATTTCTATCACCCGTGCGACCATGCGCTTGCAGCTCAACACAAATAAGTTGCCTGTCTTTTGCAAACAAGGGGATAACCCTGCCAAACGAAGTTTGAATGGTAGAACCGCCTCCATGTATCAGCACTAATGGCTTTCCTTGCCCGTAGATTTCATAGTACATGTTAATTCCGTTTACTTCGGAATAGCCACTTGTAAAAGATAAACTGTCGGTGCTCATTTTGCTAATTGTTTCTGGTTTGTTTTGTATGCATGAGGTTAAGATGCACAATGCGAATAGGGAAAATATGGTTTGCCTCATCTGTTCTGTTGTCAGGTTTTTGCAACCTGACAAGCTTGTTTATGTTAACGCTAAGTTATTAAAATCTTTAATCAGTCAGTCTTCCGACCTGACTGCAATGAAGATTTCATAATATATACTATAAGTCATCTCAAAAATACTCCCAAGAGTATCTGTCATACCGGATTTATTCCGGTATCTCGTTTTTTTGCACGGATTCCGAGATCGCGGATCGTTGTCCGCGATGACAAAGTATTTTTGAGATGATTTCTAATTCCGTTCACTTCGGAATATTCACTGGTAAAAGCCAAACTGTCAATGCTCATTTTAGTAACTGGTTTTGTTTTGTGTTCATGAGGTTAAGATGCAAAATGCGAATAGGGAGTTTTTTCAATATCTTTTGCAAACATAGCTTATGCGTTTGCTTGTGTGGTTTGCAAATGTGCTTGCTTTTAGGGTTGGCTGATTGCATTTATCCTCTTTTGTAATTCTTTAAGTCGTTTTATCAGTTCGTCAAAACTCAACAAGTCTCCATAAATCATAGTTT